>NZ_CP044352.1:1372500-1672500 GCF_011801475.1 Xylella fastidiosa | reverse complement strand
CCTCAAACAAAAATTCTGTGTGCAATTGTTCATCATGTAACGGCAATGCCAACAACGCTGCATCCAACTTACCTTCACGCAACTGTGCGAGCAATTCGTCACTTTTCTCCTCAACCAGCAACAGTTCCAATTGTGGAAAACGATAACGGATACTCGGTACTACGTGGGGCAACAAATACGGACCGAGGGTTGGGAAAATACCCAAACGCACGGCACCAGCCTCCGGATCACGGCTACGCCGCGCAGCTTCCTTCATTTCCTCAACCTCGGCAACAATGCTACGCGCACGGATCGCCGCTTCGCGCCCAGCCGGGGTCATCATGACCTTACGCGGCGCACGCTCGACTAACGACACGCCAAGCTCGCCTTCCAACTTCTTGATTTGCGTAGATAGCGTCGGCTGACTGACAAAACATGCAGTTGCAGCACGGCCAAAGTGCTTGTAATCGGCCAGAGCAATCAGATATTTCAAGTCACGCAGGTTCATAAAGCCAAACCTCGCGGCAAAGGAGGGAATGTAATTCCACACTTAGGTATTGCAACAACATCAAGACTAAGCAACATAAAGTTAAACCGCTGTACTGCATTGGCTCACGCTGCCTGTGCCTGAGCAATTCCAGTAATTTCAACCACATTACGAATCAGATAATCGAAAGCACTCAACGCGGCTTTAGACCCCTCCCCCATCGCAATAACAATCTGCTTATACGGCACCGTGGTCGCATCACCAGCAGCGAACACACCTGGTAAGCTGGTATGACCACGTTCATCAACGACAATTTCTCCACGGGGAGACAATTCCACCCTACCTTTCAACCACTCGGTATTGGGTAACAGACCAATCTGCACAAACACTCCTTCCAACGCCAATATAAAGCTTCCACCAGTACTGCGATCAACATAGACCAAACCAGTCACCTTCTTTCCATCACCACGTACCTCGGTGGTCTGGGCACCCATGATGACTTCCACATTCGACATACTGCGTAGCTTGCGTTGCAATACTTCGTCGGCACGCAGTTTGGTATCGAACTCAAGCAACGTGACATATGAAGCAATTCCAGCCAAATCGATCGCTGCCTCGACTCCCGAATTACCACCGCCAATCACCGCGACACGCTTACCCTTGAACAACGGGCCATCACAATGCGGACAATAAGCAACCCCCTTGTTTCGATACTCATCCTCACCAGGCACATTCATCTGACGCCAACGTGCACCCGTAGAGAGAATCACTGTGCGGCTGCTCAGCGACGCACCACTGGCCAATCTGACCTCGATAAAGCCGTTCTCTCCAGCCGGTACCAACGTCTCGACACGCTGCAAATTCATGATATCGACCTCATACTGACGCACATGCTGCTCCAGCGCCGCAGCCATCCTCGGGCCATCAGTTTCCGGAACAGATATGAAGTTCTCGATCGTCATGGTATCCAACACTTGGCCACCAAAGCGCTCAGCGACCAAACCCGTCCGGACCCCCTTGCGCGCAGCATATACCGCCGCTGCAACACCAGCCGGACCGGCACCAACCACCAACACGTCAAAAACAGCCTTAGCCTGGATACTCTCGGCTGTGCGCTTGGCCGCACCACTATCAAGCTTGGCAACAATCTGTTCCAACGTCATACGCCCCTGACCAAACAGCTCGCCATTCAAATACACCGTTGGTACTGACATAATCTGGCGCGCCTCAACCTCATCCTGGAACAATGCACCGTCAATAGCCACATGCTCAATCTGCGGATTCAACACCGCAGCCATATTCAGTGCCTGCACCACATCCGGGCAACTCTGACAAGAAACTGAAAAATAGGTCTCAAAACGATAATGACCATCCAGGTTACGTACCCGCTCAATAAGATCATCAGCCACTTTAGGAGGATGCCCACCAACCTGTAACAACCCAAGCACCAATGAAGCAAACTCGTGCCCCATCGGCAAACCAGCAAAACGTATCGAAATACTCTCTCCTGGAGTACTCAACCCAAAGGATGGCTTTCGCTTATCATCGTCACGATGCACCTCCAGAACGACCTTCTTGCCCGAAAGCAGCACAATATTTTCGAGTAAATCGAGCATCTCACGCGACTTGTGACTCTCGTCGACAGAAGCATGAATATGAATGGAGCGAATCACCCGATCCAAATAGGCTTTCAGCTGAGCCTTCAAACTTTCATCAAACATAACTATCTCCTGGAGAGGAGGATTAAAAGCACACGGCGTCGCTGCACGGCAAATCGCCGACGAGGATATATAAAGGGAATCAACAGCAAATATATCCCCACATACAAAACTGCGACGCAACAGACGCGTCGGAGTACCAGCTTTTTAGTTCATGAAATCATCCTCGACCGCGTTGTTGGCCGAGGATGTCTCGCAATTCAGATTTTACCGACCAAATCCAACGACGGTGCCAGAGTTTTCCCGCCTTCTTCCCACTTAGCTGGGCAAACCTCGCCAGGATGATTGGCAACATAAATCGCAGCTTTAACCTTACGCAAGAGTTCTTTTGCATCACGGCCAATGCCCTCAGCAGTAATCTCCACCGACTGAATCACACCCTGCGGATCAATGATGAAGGTGCCGCGATCAGCCAAACCACTTGGGCGCAACACATTGAAATTCCGACTGATCTCATGCGTCGGATCACCGATCATCGCATACTTAATCTTGCCAATCGCTGGTGAAATATCGTGCCAAGCCTTATGTGAAAAATGCGTGTCTGTGGAAACCGAATATATCTCAACCCCATACTTCTGGAATTCCTCATAATGATCAGCCAAATCTTCCAGTTCAGTCGGACAGACGAAAGTAAAATCAGCAGGATAGAAAACAAACACAGCCCACTTTCCCTTGAAAACCGCCTCCGAAACTTCAACGAATTGGCCATTCTTGTAAGCAGTCGCTTTGAATGAAAGTATTTCAGTGTTGAGAACAGACATTGAGTATTTCCTGTTGGTGGCGGAAAGTGTAGAACTCAGAATGATATATAGCTTAAGCACCCCTTATTAATTTATCAAATCAATGGAATAAATTAAATCGATAGTTATAAGCCATTAAATTAACTACCTACACACCCTTACCACCTTGCTACGCCCCATACTTATTCATTGACAATAACCAGACCACATAACCAATTACTGAGTAACAAACCTAGATTCCTCTTTCATGAAACCCACGACTTCGACTAGCCTTACTTAGCAATGATCGCGTGGACATCTAGAAAATCCAGTTGCCAAACCAAAGCATTACACACAGCACACTGAGGTAGGGCGGAGAACCACTCCCCGCCCCACAAACTACACTCACCACTGATAACCCACACCTGCACCTACACCCACGTGACTACGGGTATTCGCACTACCACTGAACTTGAACACCCAATGCCCACTGTCAGAAACCGCTGAAACACCCACCGCAATCGCCGACTGACCCTGATAACTACTGACTCCAACAGAGGTCATCCCTCGTCCCTGAACATAAGCCTGCGGGAGATTTGCCGTCGCAATCGCTGCGGCCACACCCCCGTTAGTCTCCCTACGGAGATTCCCTACCATCCCATCCGTGTACTGCTTGGCAGTGATCAAGCCTTGATTGAGTTGACTTACATTGACCGCATCCGTATCAGCAGTGCCTGCAGCCACATTCGTCACCTGCCTCTGAGAACCCGCAGATCCCACCGAAACACTGTTTGCGCGGTCAGCTACTGAATCATTACCAATAGCAACCGCATTATCAGCAGACACATTCGTATTCTTACCCAACGCAACACTATCTGTACCTGAAACTGCAGCATTGGTACCAATGGCCATCGCATTGACCCCCATCCCTTTAACACTTGGAGTACTGTCACCTTTAGTGACCTTAAAAACATCCTCTATATTATTGATCTCATGCCTCATATCATCCGTTTGAAGATTTGACTTCTGGGCCACAGCATCAAGCTGGCGCAAATTCACCGCATCCGTCTCCTCCTTAGCATCAGCCACATTACTGATCGAACGGGTTTCCCCCTTAGCAGCATCACCTACCGAAACAGTTCCCATCGTATTGTTCTGTACACCTGAATATTTCCCAGTGTAACTTTCTGCACCACGCCCACCATCCTTTGCACCATCACCCAAAGCCACACTGCCATCAGCACTAGCAATCGCATTACGGCCAATCGCCGTAGAACCTTTGCCACTCGAAGCAGCACCAGATCCCACCGCTGTCGCCCCTTCACCAGATGCCTGCGTACCAACACCGGCCGCGACAGCCTTACTGCCTGTCGCACCATCACCATCATAGTTACCTCCCTGGGTGCCACCATCATTCGTACTGTAATAGCGAGTCGCTTTGACACTCACATTCTGTACTGCCTGCTTCAATTGACTGACGTTAACCGCATCTGTATCTGCCATACCCACTGCAACATGGCTGATGACTTTGTCACCCGCATTGAACCCTGAAGCCGTCACCGAAGGTCCATTAGCAATGAATAATCCCATTGCACCCAACGAAACATCGCTACCCACCTTCACACCATCGGTGTTCACCACAGTATTGCCTGCAGTCACCCCATCCACTTTGAAATCCTTGGACAGGTTAAACACCACATCATTGCTATCGCTGGATTTACTGATCGTCAGATTCCCATCCGTATTCTTCAGATCCACCGTACCGCCAGACACCACACTGCTCCCATTGGCACCCGACGCCGTCAACGTCCACCCCTTATCAACCGCCTCGCTGACCGACTTCAACTGACTCAAGTTGACCGCATCCGTATCCTCCGTCCCTGCCGTCACATTAGTGATCTTATGGCTGCCAGCATTGATACCACTCAACGTAACCGACGCCCCACCGACAATTGATAACCCAAGATCATTAACAACAACAACATCATCAATATTCACACCATCGCCATTCACAACCGTCCTGTTAACAACACTTTCTCCATCTTCCAAAGTCTTGACAGATGAAGTGGATGAATGGCTCATAATCACTAACGACTTAGAATTCAGCAAAACATCACTGCTCACCTTCACCCCATCCTTGTCCAGCTGAGTGTTACCCACCGTTACACTTTTCTCCTTAAGATCCTCAGACAAGTTAAACACCACATCATTGCTATCACCGGATTTGCTGATCGTCAGATTCCCATCTGTGTTCTTCAGGTCCACCGCACCGCCAGAGACCACTTTGCTCCCATTGGCACCTGACGCTGTCAGCGTCCACCCCTTATCCACCGTATCGCTGATCGACTTCAACTGACTCAAGTTGACCGCATCCGTATCCTCTGTCCCTGCTGTCAACCCGCTGATCTTGCCGCCGTTGTTGATCAACACATTGCCAAACTTCGGAGAATCCGCCAATTGTAAATGAATCGCACCAGCTGCTTCATCCACCACACTCTTTAAATTCCCACCTGAATACGTCCCCGCAGTACTGCTTTCACCACTAATCACCACCGCCTGACCCAGGGTCCGTTTCACCGAGCCTTCGTTTCCACTAAACGTTACCGGCTGACTGGCTTGCGCTTGCACTGCATTCAACTGCGAGCCGTTCACCGCATCCGTCGACGTCTCCGACACCTCACCGGCCGCAACATGGCTAATCACCTTGCTGCCTGCATCAATACCCGATGCAGTCACCGCAGGACCATTGGTAATCGTCAAACCCGTCGTACCTAACGCAACATCGCTACCGACCTTCACGCCATCGTTATTCACGACCGTGGTGCCTGAGGTCATCCCATCCACTTTGAAATCCTTGGACAGGTTAAACACCACATCATTGCTATCACCGGATTTGCTGATCGTCAGATTCCCATCTGTGTTCTTCAGGTCCACCGCACCGCCAGAGACCACTTTGCTCCCATTGGCACCTGACGCTGTCAGCGTCCACCCCTTATCCACCGTATCGCTGATCGACTTCAACTGACTCAAGTTGACCGCATCCGTATCCTCTGTCCCTGCCGTCAGCCCGCTAATCTTGCCGCCGTTGTTGATCAACACATTGCCAAACTTCGGAGAATCCGCCAGTTGTAAATGAATCGCACCAGCCGCTTCATCCACCACACTCTTCAAATTCCCACCTGAATACGTCCCCGCAGTACTGCTCTCGCCACTGATCACCACCGCCTGACCTAGGGTCCGTTTCACCGAGCCTTCGTTTCCACTAAACGTTACCGGCTGACTGGCTTGCGCTTGCACTGCATTCAACTGCGAGCCGTTCACCGCATCCGTCGACGTCTCCGACACCTCACCGGCCGCAACATGGCTAATCACCTTGCTGCCCGCATCAATACCCGATGCAGTCACCGCAGGACCATTGGCAATCGTCAAACCCGTCGTACCTAACGCAACATCAGTGCCTACCTTCACGCCATCGTTATTCACGACCGTGGTGCCTGAGGTCATCCCATCCACTTTGAAATCCTTGGACAGGTTAAACACCACATCATTGCTATCACCGGATTTGCTGATCGTCAGATTCCCATCTGTGTTCTTCAGGTCCACCGCACCGCCAGAGACCACTTTGCTCCCATTGGCACCAGATGCCGTCAGCGTCCACCCCTTATCCACCGTATCGCTGATCGACTTCAACTGACTCAAGTTGACCGCATCCGTATCCTCTGTCCCTGCTGTCAACCCGCTGATCTTGCCGCCGTTGTTGATCAACACATTGCCAAACTTCGGAGAATCCGCCAGTTGTAAATGAATCGCACCAGCCGCTTCATCCACCACACTCTTTAAATTCCCACCTGAATACGTCCCCGCAGTACTGCTCTCGCCACTGATCACCACCGCCTGACCTAGGGTCCGTTTCACCGACCCTTCGTTTCCACTAAACGTTACCGGCTGACTGGCTTGCGCTTGCACTGCATTCAACTGCGAGCCGTTCACCGCATCCGTCGACGTCTCCGACACCTCACCGGCCGCAACATGGCTAATCACCTTGCTGCCCGCATCAATACCCGATGCAGTCACCGCAGGACCATTGGCAATCGTCAAACCCGTCGTACCTAACGCAACATCAGTGCCTACCTTCACGCCATCGTTATTCACGACCGTGGTGCCTGAGGTCATCCCATCCACTTTGAAATCCTTGGACAGGTTAAACACCACATCATTGCTATCACCGGATTTGCTGATCGTCAGATTCCCATCTGTGTTCTTCAGGTCCACCGCACCACCAGAGACCACTTTGCTCCCATTGGCACCAGATGCCGTCAGCGTCCACCCCTTATCCACCGTATCGCTGATCGACTTCAACTGACTCAAGTTGACCGCATCCGTATCCTCTGTCCCTGCTGTCAACCCGCTGATCTTGCCGCCGTTGTTGATCACCACATTGCCAAACTTCGGAGAATCCGCCAGTTGTAAATGAATCGCACCAGCCGCTTCATCCACCACACTCTTTAAATTCCCACCTGAATACGTCCCCGCAGTACTGCTCTCGCCACTGATCACCACCGCCTGACCAGGGTCCGTTTCACCGAGCCTTCGTTTCCACTAAACGTTACCGGCTGACTGGCTTGCGCTTGCACTGCATTCAACTGCGAGCCGTTCACCGCATCCGTCGACGTCTCCGACACCTCACCGGCCGCAACATGGCTAATCACCTTGCTGCCCGCATCAATACCCGATGCAGTCACCGCAGGACCATTGGCAATCGTCAAACCCGTCGTACCTAACGCAACATCAGTGCCTACCTTCACGCCATCGTTATTCACGACCGTGGTGCCTGAGGTCATCCCATCCACTTTGAAATCCTTGGACAGGTTAAACACCACATCATTGCTATCATCGGATTTGCTGATCGTCAGATTCCCATCTGTGTTCTTCAGGTCCACCGCACCGCCAGAGACCACTTTGCTCCCATTGGCACCTGACGCCGTCAGCGTCCACCCCTTATCCACCGTATCGCTGATCGACTTCAACTGACTCAAGTTGACCGCATCCGTATCCTCTGTCCCTGCCGTCAGCCCGCTAATCTTGCCGCCGTTGTTGATCACCACATTGCCAAACTTCGGAGAATCCGCCAGTTGTAAATGAATCGCACCAGCCGCTTCATCCACCACACTCTTCAAATTCCCACCTGAATACGTCCCCGCAGTACTGCTCTCACCACTAATCACCACCGCCTGACCTAGGCTACGTTTCACCGACCCTTCGTTTCCACTAAACGTTACCGGCTGACTGGCTTGCACTTGCACTGCATTCAACTGCGATCCGTTCACCGCATCCGTCGACGTCTCCGACACCTCACCGGCCGCAACATGGCTAATCACCTTGCTGCCCGCATCAATACCCGATGCAGTCACCGCAGGACCATTGGTAATCGTCAAACCCGTCGTACCCAATGCAACATCGCTACCCACCTTCACGCCATCGTTATTCACGACCGTGGTGCCCGAGGTCATCCCATCCACTTTGAAATCCTTGGACAGGTTAAACACCACATCATTGCTATCATCGGATTTGCTGATCGTCAGATTCCCATCTGTGTTCTTCAGGTCCACCGCACCGCCAGAGACCACTTTGCTCCCATTGGCACCTGACGCCGTCAGCGTCCACCCCTTATCCACCGTATCGCTGATCGACTTCAACTGACTCAAGTTGACCGCATCCGTATCCTCTGTCCCTGCCGTCAGCCCGCTAATCTTGCCGCCGTTGTTGATCACCACATTGCCAAACTTCGGAGAATCCGCCAGTTGTAAATGAATCGCACCAGCCGCTTCATCCACCACACTCTTTAAATTCCCACCTGAATACGTCCCCGCAGTACTGCTCTCGCCACTGATCACCACCGCCTGACCTAGGCTACGTTTCACCGACCCTTCGTTTCCACTAAACGTTACCGGCTGACTGGCTTGCACTTGCACTGCATTCAACTGCGAGCCGTTCACCGCATCCGTCGACGTCTCCGACACCTCACCGGCCGCAACATGGCTAATCACCTTGCTGCCCGCATCAATACCCGATGCAGTCACCGCAGGACCATTGGTAATCGTCAAACCCGTCGTACCCAATGCAACATCGCTACCCACCTTCACGCCATCGTTATTCACGACCGTGGTGCCCGAGGTCATCCCATCCACTTTGAAATCCTTGGACAGGTTAAACACCACATCATTGCTATCACGGATTTGCTGATCGTCAGATTCCCATCTGTGTTCTTCAGGTCCACCGCACCGCCAGAGACCACTTTGCTCCCATTGGCACCTGACGCCGTCAGCGTCCACCCCTTATCCACCGTATCGCTGATCGACTTCAACTGACTCAAGTTGACCGCATCCGTATCCTCTGTCCCTGCCGTCAGCCCGCTAATCTTGCCGCCGTTGTTGATCACCACATTGCCAAACTTCGGAGAATCCGCCAGTTGTAAATGAATCGCACCAGCCGCTTCATCCACCACACTCTTCAAATTCCCACCTGAATACGTCCCCGCAGTACTGCTCTCACCACTAATCACCACCGCCTGACCTAGGCTACGTTTCACCGACCCTTCGTTTCCACTAAACGTTACCGGCTGACTGGCTTGCACTTGCACTGCATTCAACTGCGATCCGTTCACCGCATCCGTCGACGTCTCCGACACCTCACCGCCGCAACATGGCTGATGACCTTGCTGCCCGCATCAATACCCGATGCAGTCACCGCAGGACCATTGGTAATCGTCAAACCCGTCGTACCCAATGCAACATCGCTACCCACCTTCACGCCATCGTTATTCACGACCGTGGTGCCCGAGGTCATCCCATCCACTTTGAAATCCTTGGACAGGTTAAACACCACATCATTGCTATCATCGGATTTGCTGATCGTCAGATTCCCATCTGTGTTCTTCAGGTCCACCGCACCGCCAGAGACCACTTTGCTCCCATTGGCACCTGACGCCGTCAGCGTCCACCCCTTATCCACCGTATCGCTGATCGACTTCAACTGACTCAAGTTGACCGCATCCGTATCCTCTGTCCCTGCCGTCAGCCCGCTAATCTTGCCGCCGTTGTTGATCACCACATTGCCAAACTTCGGAGAATCCGCCAGTTGTAAATGAATCGCACCAGCCGCTTCATCCACCACACTCTTCAAATTCCCACCTGAATACGTCCCCGCAGTACTGCTCTCACCACTAATCACCACCGCCTGACCTAGGCTACGTTTCACCGACCCTTCGTTTCCACTAAACGTTACCGGCTGACTGGCTTGCACTTGCACTGCATTCAACTGCGATCCGTTCACCGCATCCGTCGACGTCTCCGACACCTCACCCGCCGCAACATGGCTGATGACCTTGCTGCCCGCATCAATACCCGATGCAGTCACCGCAGGACCATTGGCAATCGTCAAACCCGTCGTACCTAACGCAACATCAGTGCCTACCTTCACGCCATCGTTATTCACGACCGTGGTGCCTGAGGTCATCCCATCCACTTTGAAATCCTTGGACAGGTTAAACACCACATCATTGCTATCATCGGATTTGCTGATCGTCAGATTCCCATCTGTGTTCTTCAGGTCCACCGCACCGCCAGAGACCACTTTGCTCCCATTGGCACCTGACGCCGTCAGCGTCCACCCCTTATCCACCGTATCGCTGATCGACTTCAACTGACTCAAGTTGACCGCATCCGTATCCTCTGTCCCTGCCGTCAACCCGCTGATCTTGCCGCCGTTGTTGATCACCACATTGCCAAACTTCGGAGAATCCGCCAGTTGTAAATGAATCGCACCAGCCGCTTCATCCACCACACTCTTCAAATTCCCACCTGAATACGTCCCCGCAGTACTGCTCTCACCACTAATCACCACCGCCTGACCTAGGCTACGTTTCACCGACCCTTCGTTTCCACTAAACGTTACCGGCTGACTGGCTTGCACTTGCACTGCATTCAACTGCGAGCCGTTCACCGCATCCGTCGACGTCTCCGACACCTCACCGGCCGCAACATGGCTAATCACCTTGCTGCCCGCATCAATACCCGATGCAGTCACCGCAGGACCATTGGCAATCGTCAAACCCGTCGTACCTAACGCAACATCAGTGCCTACCTTCACGCCATCGTTATTCACGACCGTGGTGCCTGAGGTCATCCCATCCACTTTGAAATCCTTGGACAGGTTAAACACCACATCATTGCTATCATCGGATTTGCTGATCGTCAGATTCCCATCTGTGTTCTTCAGGTCCACCGCACCGCCAGAGACCACTTTGCTCCCATTGGCACCTGACGCCGTCAGCGTCCACCCCTTATCCACCGTATCGCTGATCGACTTCAACTGACTCAAGTTGACCGCATCCGTATCCTCTGTCCCTGCCGTCAGCCCGCTAATCTTGCCGCCGTTGTTGATCACCACATTGCCAAACTTCGGAGAATCCGCCAGTTGTAAATGAATCGCACCAGCCGCTTCATCCACCACACTCTTCAAATTCCCACCTGAATACGTCCCCGCAGTACTGCTCTCACCACTAATCACCACCGCCTGACCTAGGCTACGTTTCACCGCCTGACCCTACGTCGTTTCCACCCTTCGTTTCCAAAACGTTACCGGCTGACTGGCTTGCACTTGCACTGCATTCAACTGCGAGCCGTTCACCGCATCCGTCGACGTCTCCGACACCTCACCCGCCGCAACATGGCTGATGACCTTGCTGCCCGCATCAATACCCGATGCAGTCACCGCAGGACCATTGGCAATCGTCAAACCCGTCGTACCTAACGCAACATCAGTGCCTACCTTCACGCCATCGTTATTCACGACCGTGGTGCCTGAGGTCATCCCATCCACTTTGAAATCCTTGGACAGGTTAAACACCACATCATTGCTATCATCGGATTTGCTGATCGTCAGATTCCCATCTGTGTTCTTCAGGTCCACCGCACCGCCAGAGACCACTTTGCTCCCATTGGCACCTGACGCCGTCAGCGTCCACCCCTTATCCACCGTATCGCTGATCGACTTCAACTGACTCAAGTTGACCGCATCCGTATCCTCTGTCCCTGCCGTCAACCCGCTGATCTTGCCGCCGTTGTTGATCACCACATTGCCAAACTTCGGAGAATCCGCCAGTTGTAAATGAATCGCACCAGCCGCTTCATCCACCACACTCTTCAAATTCCCACCTGAATACGTCCCCGCAGTACTGCTCTCACCACTAATCACCACCGCCTGACCTAGGCTACGTTTCACCGACCCTTCGTTTCCACTAAACGTTACCGGCTGACTGGCTTGCACTTGCACTGCATTCAACTGCGAGCCGTTCACCGCATCCGTCGACGTCTCCGACACCTCACCGGCCGCAACATGGCTAATCACCTTGCTGCCCGCATCAATACCCGATGCAGTCACCGCAGGACCATTGGTAATCGTCAAACCCGTCGTACCCAATGCAACATCAGTGCCTACCTTCACCATCGGTATTCAGCAAAGCAGGTCACCCAGCCACTTTGACATCCTTGTTCAAATTGAATTCCACATCATTACTTCATCGCTTTTGCTGAATCGTCAGATTTTTGTCGTGTTTTTCAGGTCCACCGAACCCTGAGACCTACGTTGCCACTTGGCCCCGACGCCGTAAGGTTCCAGCCTTTGGCCACCGTCAACGACCTGCTCGAGCAACATTCAACTGATCGTTTGATGTGCCTGCCGCCAAACCTGAGACTGACGCGTCTTAAAATTGCTACTTACATCGCCGATACTGACTGCTGCCAGTGTGCTTTTCCAGGCCGCTGAAGCCAGTGGAAATCGTTTTTGTTGGGTCGTACCCTGAGAGGCTTGCCAGTAGAAGCAACCGAGTTCAATCCCAATTGCCACCGCTCCATCTGGTACTGTAACCACCACCGCCACCAACCGCACGGCACCTTGACTGCCGAATTCCACCGAAGAAGCGTCCCGCAGTACTGCTCTCACCACTAATGCACTGTATCGGTGCACCATCGGCTTTTGCACCAATTGCAATTGCCAAGCACCAGTTGCTTTGGTTGCAAGCTCGCTTTCAGTGCATCAGCCGCACTACTCTGCGCCGAACCAATCGCAATTGCGTTGGTTCCCGCCATAGTGTTCATGGTTATCACACTGCCCATACGGATCGAATACGTTTTATTTAAAACGTCATTAACACCGAATTGACCCGAATTGACATATAAAACCCCACCCAGCGCAAGACTTCTTGATGCGTTCCCCTGGTCAGCAGTGGCTCCAGGGGCACCGAAGAAACGAGCGTAACCTGTCACAGTCCACGGATCTTCATTGCATAGGGGGGAAGTTTTCGACTCAATGGTCGTGTTTCCAAAATCAACGATCCTCTGACATTGCCCATCAATACCATCATTGATATAAAGTTGGGCTCTAGCCTCTTCAGCATATGGAAGCGACAGCGACAACGCAGCAAATAAAATAGTATGCAGCGGTTCCTTCCCATGCTGTTTACTACTATGTGGAGCTATAAATACCATGATCCACCCCCCAGTACTCGACCCAGATTGCCTAAATCAAGAAATAACTGATCGGTTATATATTTTGGACTTGATGAAAAAGTTCTCTTCATCTTATCTGCAGCAATATCAGCAGACAGCGAAATGAAAACGCGCATAGCAACCCTCCTTAATAAATAAAGAAGAAAATTTTTAGTAGCAGCATCAGCACCCACGTATTAGGCAATACACTTTAAATATCTTAAAAATCGTGTTTCGTTACTAAATTAGCCGCAGTGTGCCGATACCACAAATAAACCATTCGTAGAAAAACTACAATTTGAACTTAAATTTCATAATATGAACGATTGGCGTAAGCCAATGCCAACGAAGTAATCATAAAATGCACAATATCATTATCATTCCGTTGAATGATCCAAATCACATAATGTGCCAATATCCCATGAGTTTAACCAAAGGAATAGCAAAAAAACGAAATATTAACTTGCATAAAAACTCTCCTTAACTTTCAAAACAACATCAGGCATTAAACATAATCAACATCGAATAGATCAATGACTGCAATTAATTAATAACATCATAATCGTGATACTAGCGATACGAATCAATATTCTTTGATATTTTGATCACAAAAACGCGATTGATTATTTTAATATATTAAATATAAATCGATTAAAAAATATAACCATAAAAAGACAATTTCATAACATTATATTGCCGCCAAGCCATACACTCATGCCACATGAGTAAATGGCTTAATTAATTAGCATTAAAAATTCTTGGGAAACATGGCACCAGCAGCAGTTTCCCAACATCAAGCTCATTTTGTATTCAATCCTGGTAATGGCTCCATTGCGTTGAATTTTTGACTGTATTCATCAGTAAGATTACGCGCCTCCTGAGGGTTACGCACAATCTCTGGGGTCAGTAACACAATGATTTCCCGGCGATTATTATTCTGCGCCTTCGTACCAAACAACCCACCGACTATCGGCACCTTACTCAGGAACGGGACCCCGTTACTGCCTTTACCGCTATTACTGTCAATCAGGCCAGCAAGCATGATCGTATCGCCACTCTGCACCGCGGCCTCCGTCTTAATCCTGCGTGTGTTGATCTGGACATTGCACGCGGCGCTGTTGACCAACGTCGAACTAGCAGAGCTACATGCCGCTGGCAGTGAACCAGGGGTGCTGACCTCCTGTACGATGTCCAAAAACACCATTCCGTCCTTAGTCACGCGCGGACGCACTTTCAAAATGACGCCGGTATCAATGTACTGCACTGAGGAGTAGGTACTGTTACTGCCCAGACCGGTGTTAATTGAGGTGGAATTGATTGGAATACGCGCACCCACGTTGAGCGTGGCCTCGGCGTTGTTACGCACGAATACTGACGGCGTCTGTAGCAAACGGACCTGGGTGACTTGGTCCAATGCATTGATAATCGCTGCGGCGTTCTTTCCAAGGAACGTCCAAGCCAACCCATTGCTGGTGACCTTACCGGCAATGCTCTTCCACCCCGAACGCCCAGCGGCACTAGGCAGGCCCGCACCTAGGCCAATGCCAGTCCCGTTGGAAGCGCCATTATCCGCCGCATCAGCAGCAGCATTTACAGAATTCTGGAAAAACCAATTCACACCATAGCTGAGCTGGTTGGTGAGGCTGACTTCAGCGACCTGAGCTTCGATATGTACCTGCATCGGCATCACATCAAGCTTCTCAATCACATCACGTATCGATTTCCACGCTTGGGGAGTCGCACGGACCAGCAAGGTATTAATTTCCTCCACCGCCGACACACCGACGGTATCGCCCTGCACATGAAGAGTCACACTGCCATTGCCTTGGGTGCGTGGTGACAACTGGAGCGTACTGCCCCCCAAACCACCATTCGCACTGCTCGTGTTATCCGCCCCTCCGTTACTGGGAACAGCAGAAAGGCTACCGCCACCACCAGCACTTGGCAGGTTATCGCCACTGCCGCCACTTCCCAAGACGCCAAGTTGCGCGCCTGGAGCCAGCGACACATTACTATCTTCACGCCTAGCACCGACCCCAAATACTTCCGCCAGACGATTAGCTAAATCATTGGCCTTGATGTACTTCAGCGCGTAAGAGAACAAACTCAAAGCACCTCCAACACTGTCGACACTATCCAACCATTTCTGAATCTGATCCAGATAACTAGCCTGTGGGGTAATCACCAAAACAGCGTTAGCACTCTCCAGAGGCATAAAACGGAACATACCGGCGCTAGGCGTTTTTCCGCTCTCGCCAAACACTTTTTCCAAATCGGCAGCAACTTTATCCGCCTTGCCTGATTGAATTGGGAACACACCCACCGACATACCAGACAACCAATCAACATCGAAAATTTGAACAGTGCGCAGATAGTTCTCTAGCTCAACACGGGTACCCGCAAGGGTAATCAGGTTACGCGTTGTATCAATGCTGACAATCGCATTAGGACGTGCGTATGGATCAAGCACTTTTTTCATCTCGCTCGCCGAGATGTACTTCAGTGGTACCACACGGACTTCAAAGCCACGGGCAACCGCCGACGGTGCAGTACTCGGCGCAACCGTACCAGCTAGCGCCTGGTCGGCCTGGACAATGCTGTAACGTCCATTGTTATAAATCATCCGTGCGTTGTTCCAACCCAATACCATCTCCAAGAGACTCAGCGCCTGTGCCGACGAGACAGGCTTAGGTGTGGAAAGAGTCACCGTGCCCTGCACACCCGATGCAATGAAATAGTTTTGCCCTAGCATGTCGCCAAGAATGGCTTTGACCACAGCCTGCAACGACTCTCCTTCGAAGTTAAAGATAGCGCTACCTTTTCCAGCCACACCCATTGATGGCGGTGGAGTTGCAGCAACAGTCTGATTAATCACTTCCCCATTACCACGACGAATCACCGGGAGCGGGCCACCAGCATCAGAAAGCAGCGCATTCGGCGTCTCCGTAGTGTCAGGCAGCGGCACAGTGGCCGTCCCCACAGCGTCAGGGAGCTGTGTCGTCGGTATGTCTGCAGTAGCAGGATGTTTATGCAGAAGAGTATTCCGCTTAATCATCGGCGATGGTGGGGTAACACAAGAACCCAAAAGGGCAGTGACTATCGAAACAGTTAAAAGACGCGAAATCATGCATTCACTCTTATTGGTGCTGGTCAGAAAGAACCTCTATCCTGTTACTTTTGTTGCTCTTGTTGTTGCTGAAGTTGACGCCGACGGGCTTCAATGCGCTCACGGATAGCACGTATCTGTGCATCAATGGGCTTTTCAGGAGCTTGCGGTCCTGTCACCGCAGCCGGTTGCTGTCCCCCAGGAACCCTGCCACTTTGCGAAACAGCAGATGTACTAGGCTTTACTAAAGCAGCCGAGGCAGCCTCCGATGAGGGTGAGGCAACAGGATGCTCAACCATCGTTGGCACGTTATTTTCAGAAGGATTGTTCGCATTTTTATTGGCCTGACCATTAAAGGGCTGTAATTCCAGAGTGCGAGTACCACCAGCACCTTCAATCGTAGCGCTGCGTGGCTGTAAACTAATCAGGCGCCACCCATTGACTGCATCTCCACCCAAACGGATCCGTAGCGACTGGTTTTGCTCGTTGGTCAAGGTTGCCATTTTAAATTTAGGTGTGATCAGCACCCCGGTCAAACGTACATCGCTTTCAACACTCGTATTTTCGCCTGACACCAACAGGAACGGATGTGGTTTGCGATCCTCGGAAAACACTGGACGCGCAGCAATCTCACCATAACGGGTAAATGGGCCAAAATGCTCGGCTGCTGAAGCAGGCAATGATGGCAACTTCTGCCGGATTAATTGCGAATCATCACGAAGCAGTTGAACGCTTCTTCCCATGCCTGCCAACGCCAACATACAAACCAAAGCAGCCCAGCCTGCAACCGTGGCAAACAACCAGGTCCATACCGAAAAGGCATCAATTCGCATTGCTACTCCTTTGCGGCAAGGAAGAGGGCACATGATCACCCCGGGGCTTAAAAAGCCAGCCAATTCAAAAGCCACATCAAGACCATGACCACTCTCATTAGGCGAAAGAGGATAGCGCTGCGCCATTACATTAAGATTGTTCACGAACAACCGCGGGCTACCACTTTCCAAGTTATACAACACCAATGCCAGCTCCGGTGTGCCGCAGCGCAAACGGACCTGGACCGCCACGCGCACAAAACGATCATGCATATCTGGCTGCAGTGGCGAGCGGTTGATAATGGCGCAACTGCGGTTACCAGGGCTGGCATCGTTCACGACCCCCTCCAATCGCTTTACCAAGCCAGCCGATGCAAGCTCAACCGAAGACTCGGGCAAGAATCCCGGACGAGACCGCAATAACACCTGAATACGGCGCAATTGCTCAGCCAAATTCGCCCCCTGTTGCAACTGCGACTTGATCCTCAATTCTCGATCACGCAACACCTGGATCTGTTGCTGTACGCTCAACATCGGCCGAGTAAACCAAGGATGAACCAGCAACAGGTAGAGCACAGACAACTTTATAAACAACAAACCAAGTGCCAACCAACGATCAGAGTTAACGTTGTGCCTTGCCATCAGCAGCCTCCTTCATCGGAACCACTCCAACCAATTCGGCAGTGATGACGAAACGGTTCACACTGCTTCCCACATTACTCTGTAGCACGCTGCTTAATGACGGCGTACGCCATAACTTGGAACCTTCCAGAAGACGCACCAACGAGGATGCATCATTACTCATGCCCATCAAATGCAATTGTCCATCCTCAATCGCAAATTTTTCCAAATAGGTGCCGTTCGGCAAGCGTCGGCTCAGCTCCTCCCAAACTTCGATGACTTTCGGGCGCAGAGTGCGGCGCTCATCAAGGAAACGAACGCCTTCAATCAGCGTGACCAAGCGTTGACGTTCAGCCGCAACGCGGCGTGCACTGCTGGCCTGCGCCTGCACTTGCAGGCGCAGCTGCTCAGCCACACGGATGCGATTATTCAACAACAGCGCTCCGGCAGTGGCCACCAACAAAAGCGCGACCGCAGCTAGAGCCAGATTCCAACGTCGCATCGGATCACTGCACCGCCACCGCTGCACGGGCGGCAACAGATTCACATTCAACGGTTGGCCCTGCATATCAGCCACATCAATGCCCGCCAGAGTGGTGGCCCATTCCTTAGGAACACCGTCGGGACCGTCAACCAAACGCCGCGGCACCACGACCAACTCCGTTTCCAATTGAGCATCATCACCATGTCTTTTTAATAGACGCACATCGTAATAAACCTGTTCGACCTGGAAAGGCGTTTGACGATCAATTTCAAAGCGCACGACATCATGCAGACGCTGTGACGCCCCAGCAGGCAAACGCAACGGCCGACATAACGCACTCGTGGCAGGTAGCAGCCAGTGCCGCGGTAATATCTGCAACTTCGGCAACAACATCCCACTCAGTTCCTGAGGTGTGATAGGCCACGGCAGCTGTACCAGCGGTTCTAAAACATCACCGCACTGACGCACCAAATGCAAACCATCAGCCTGTACAGAGAGCAAGAGACGCTCTGAGAGCAGCCCCATCTGCACACGGCAGCGCATAGGTAACCAAGCCAACAGCGACTGCCACCACCAGTGCCAGAATCCACCCACACCGGGGGCAATACTCACACCGAACCACCTCAAACTCTCCCACCATTTACTCATTGCCATGCGATACCCTCTTCCCAATGCAAAATGGTGTAAGTCGCTCCTGGGATACGCCCCCCTCCCATGCGGACGACCGCGCGCAACACGGCTTCGCGCCCCTGAGCCAGCCGTACCTTGCTCTCAATACTGTAAGTGCCACTGCCCATCTGTTTGCTCACATCTGACGGAGACAACTGCTGACGCTTGGCCAGAACCGCCGCAACATTCTGCCCCAATGCAGTCAACACAGGGACCGGCGCATAACTTACTTCCGGCTGCAAATTCCCACTGTAAATAGTGATGTTAGGCAGCATCAGTCGATACAGATCCGTATCCATTCCTAACACCAAACGCAACTCAGCGATGCTCTGGAAAGGATTGTCCTTCGCACCATAGGGCAAACCAGCTGCGGCGTAATCTGAATCTTCGGCGCCACCAGGAGACACCAAATGATCGGTATCACGCCAATCAATGATCGCTCCAGCCAGACGCGCAGCACGCGCAACGTCGACACCCAATGCCTGAATCAAAGCGGTCAGCAGTTGCAGATCTGCAACGTTCAAATCAACCTTACCGCTCTCATCAATCATCCGCATCTCCAGCGTGGCATCTGCGTAATGCCAAGAGTAGGGGCGGCCATCGGGGATCCAACGCACCTGAACCGAATCGCTGTCCTGAAGCCGAGACACCGCATATTCCAACCCAGCACGTGCGACCTCCTGAGCTTGGGCACTACTGACTAGAACCGCCCCCTGAAGGTGCTCGACCCGAGCCGAGAGAGCAAACGCACCAATCATGGCCGCCAACAGCATGACCAGCCATAACACTACGATCAATGCAGCTCCACGCGCGCGCCTCACTAGTCCCCTCCATCGGAGTTGGACTGCAGAAGCACCACGACCAGTGTCGGCCACGGTGCAATGTCATCCTTGATCTGCACAGCTACTGACACTGGTAATTGATCCGAAGACGGCCAAGTAGCCACCCAAGGACCAAGTTGATGACGTGATTGATCCCAACCACGGTAGCTGAAATGCACTTCATGCAAGCCATCAGCAAGGAGTTCCGATGGTACCGACAGCCCATCTTTAACAGTCTCATCAGATTGCAACATGGTCAGTGCAATACGCAGCTGGTGCTGTACGCCACTCTGAACCACACTGATATCGTGTACATAAGGACCACCACGACCGAGATAATCCGGCACATCAGCGACAAAACGCATCCGCTGCGGCTCCCCGACAAACAACAACGGCATGTGCCGCTCCCTATCCTCCCCCATCATCAGCGGTAACGCGCCCATCAAACGCCGACGCAAAAATAACTCCACTGCTCTCATGCGCTCATTGCGGGAAGCCAGCGCCTCACTGCGTCGACTCACTATGCTGGCAGAGTGCAACGTCACAAAAGCCAGCGTAAGACCACTGGCCAGTAGCACGGTTGCCAAAAGCACCTCCATCAAGGTGAAACCGGCCATCCGTCTCATAGTCCGTCACCAGGCGGTTGCAGACGCACAAAGCGCAATGTCCGCCACTGCAACGATTGATCAGGCTCATCGCCCCAGCGCACTGACAGAATCAACTCCAGCAATTGAGCACCGTCAGGTGAGCCTGGTGAATTCTCATAGGGTCGCGTCTCCAACATCCAACGAAAACGACCGTTCTCAAACTGGCCCTGCTGATGCTGCACATGCAACGGCATAGCGACGCCTTGTTGGGCAAGAAACGACTGCGCGTACAACGTGGCCTGCGAGGCCAAATCGGCCCGACGCACCTGACGGGTTCCACCTGTCAGGGTACCGAGCAGCAAACTCAGCGCCAACGCCAAAATGGCAAACGCCACAATGACTTCCAGCAAACTGTAACCACGCTGACACTTCATAATGATGCAGATGTCCGCAACGGTCCGGAACGCACCTCACCGGTGATCCAACCCACATCAATACGCCAATAGGCACGCTTCATTTCCAGATCGATACGTCCACCACTTGAAGCTCCATCGTCGAAGAACTGAATCACCCCCTCACCCGAAGACGTCTGCAACTGCTGCGCACCACTGAAACGAATCTGCAATGCACCAGGCAATTTGCCCTGATGACCATTGGGTCCCTGCCATCGGCGTCGTTGCGGATCGATCATAAAACGCTGTGCAGTCCCCGTCGCCAACGCCACAGTACGTGTGTAACGCAACTCCGCAGCAAGCTGCTTACCGCTGTTGCGCAGCTGGACACCATCCATACCACCAGACAACACCGCAACGCCAAGCAAGCTGATCAAGGCGATCAAAGCAATCACAAGTAACATTTCCAACAACGAAACGCCCTGTGCATCTACCGGCGCACCTGAAGAGGTCTGAAAACGGAACGGAGCAGAACAAGGCAACATGCTGCTTATTCGTACTTGATATCGGCATCGTAACTAGACCCTCCAGGCTTACCATCCTTGCCCAAACTCATCAGATCAAATGGTCGTCCCTCACCGGGGACACGGTACTGAATCGGATGTCCCCAAGGGTCGTTCAATTCAGCGGCTTTGGCATAGGGACCAAGCCAATTACTCACACCACCAGGCGGATTCACTAAATCGTTCAACGATCCTGGCAACTTACCCGTGTCCAGCTGATAGTTCTCAATTTTTCCCGCCAACGTTTGAATCTGCGACTTGACCAAATTCGCCTTGCCACGATCAGCACCACCAAGAACACGACTGCCAACAAACGCGATCACACCACCAATCAGCACAATGACAATAATGATCTCCAGCAGACTCATACCAGCCTGACGCATCTGCGCTGGACTACATGTAATAGAACGTCGGTTTACCATCGCTACGACCTCAGGCCTCAATATAAAGTAGGGAAAAACAAATGCAGAACGCACCCATATTCATTTTAAAAACGCTGTTAATCAGCCAATCAAATTGGTCAAGCCGTACAACAATGCCAGAACCAACACAATCAACGTCATTGATGATAATCGCCATCACCAGCACGGTGGCTAGCGCCAGCACAACGAGCAGGCGATCATTAAGAAACAGCGTTGATCAGCCAATCGAATTGGTCAGGTCATACAACGGCACCAAGACCGACAGAATCACCACAGCGATAATCATCGCCATCACCAGCGTGATCGCTGGCACCAGCGCAGCAAGCAAGCGATCAATCATCACCGTGGTCTCCTGCTCGAAAGAGCTAGCCGCCTTGAGCAGCATCGTATCCAATGTACCGGACTCCTCACCAACCTGAATCATCTGCACCGCCAAGCGGGGGAAACGCTTACCACGCCCCAACGCTCCTGCCAATCCCAGACCATTTTTCACATCTTCGGCAACGCTACCAAGATCATCCACCAACGCTGCATTGGACAACACATTACGGGAAATCCTCAACGCGCTTAACAACGGCACACCGTTGCGCAGCAAGGTACCCAATGTACGTGCCAACCGGGCAGTCTCCAACTTAACAATCAGCGTACCCAACAGACGTTGACGCAGTAACCACGTATCGAACCGCGCACGGAATGCAACATCCCGCCGCTTACGCTCAACAAAAATCATACCGATGCAAATCACCGCTAATAGTAAAAACCACCAGTCACCGATGAAGTGACCCAATGCCAGCACGCCCTGGGTAAACCACGGCAACGCCACATCCAAACTCTCATACATCGCGCCAAATTGCGGAACAACATAACCAAGCAAAAAGGCAAGCGCACCGCCAACCACAAAAATCAGGATCACCGGGTAAATCAGCGCATTAATCACCTTGGCACGCACCACCTGGTTACGCTCCAGATAATCAGCCAGCCGCTGCAGCGTCTCAGGCATATTGCCGCCACTCTCACCAGCACGTGCCATCGTCACATACAACCTCGAAAACACACCATGCTGACGTTCCAAGGCAATAGACAACGGAGTACCGCCACGAACAATGTCGCAAACGTCACCAATAATACGGCGGCTCTTCTCGTTATCCGGAAGATCCGTCAAGATGGAAAGCGCACGATCCAAAGGTTGACCGGCGCCGAGCAACGCCGCCAATTGTTGAGTGAAATGAATCAAGCCGAGACCAGAAAACGGCTTCTCACCCAGAAAATTTCGCAATGACGGTCTGATCGCATCGCCGTTGGACAAACTCGCCTCAACAGGCACATGTCCCTGCTCTTGCAGCCGCGCGGCAACCTCGGCTTCACTGGCTGCTTCCATCTGGCCTTCCAGTAAGTCACCGCGCACATCCAACGCCTTATAGCGATACACCGGCATGTGTTATCCCTCAACGTCCATTGGCAACCACACCTTCAGCCTTCCTCCGTCACACGCAAGACCTCTTCAATCGTGGTCTCACCAGCCAATGCCTTGATGAGACCGTCCTCGTACATAGTACGCATCCCTGCTTGACGTGCGATCTGCTCCAACTCCCCTATGCCGGTACGGCTGATCACCGCGCGGCGCAGCGCATCATCCATAATCAGAAATTCGACGATCGCCGTACGGCCCAGATACCCAGTGGGCGCAAGCGCTGAAGCGCGCGGACGGTACAAATAAATATCACCCTCTGGCTGTAAACGGCGCAAATCAAAACGCGCGATCTGCTCTGGCGAAGCAAGATAACGCTCAGCATGCATAGGCTCCAAGCGACGCACCAAACGCTGCGCCAAAACACCATTGATTGTGGAGGTCAACAAATAATCCTCCACACCCATATCCAGTAATCGGGTCAGCCCACCGGCAGCACTATTGGTATGCAAAGTAGACAGCACCAAATGACCTGTCAGCGCCGACTGGATAGCAATGCGCGCAGTTTCCAGATCCCGCATTTCACCAATCATGATGATGTCCGGATCCTGACGCACAATGCTGCGTAGTGCGCTGGCAAAATCCAGCCCGATCTGCGGCTTCGCCTGGATCTGATTGATGCCTTCAATCTGATACTCAACCGGATCTTCCACCGTAATAATCTTGACACCGGTAGTATTGAGACGATTTAACACCGTATACAGCGTGGTGGTCTTTCCAGATCCCGTCGGACCCGTGACCAGTAAAATGCCATGAGGCATCTCCAACACACGGGAGAACCTGTTTAATAACTCATCGGTAAAACCAAGCTTCTGAAAATCGAATACCACCGTCTCCCGGTCAAGCAGGCGCATCACGACGCTTTCACCATGTGAAGTCGGCACAACACTCACCCGCAGATCCAGCTCTTTACCCTGAACACGCAACATGATTCGCCCATCCTGGGGCAAGCGGCGTTCAGCAATATTAAGTTTGGCCATAATCTTGACACGTGAAACCACAGCAGCAGCCAATTTAGATGGCGGACTCTCCGCATCAATCAACACGCCATCGACGCGATAACGTACCTTCAACCGATTCTCGAATGGTTCGATATGGATATCAGAGGCGCGTAATTCAACCGCACGCTGAATCACCAAGTTCACCAGCCGGATCACAGGCGCTTCAGACGCCAGATCACGCAAAGCCTCAATGTCATCTGTGGGCGCCGCATCACCATCGGTCGCCTCCACGATCATGCCCATGACGCTGCGGCCTTGGCCATACCAGCGCTCGACCAAGTCATCAATTTCGGAACGCAAACCGATACACAATTGCAATACTGCACCTGTGGCAAGGCGCAACGCCTCAATGGCGTACACATCAAATGGATCTGCAACACACAACTGCAACACACCATCATGCTCAGCAAGCGGGCATACATGGAACTGTTTGAGAAAGCGAATGGACAACCCATGCACCTCCGCCGAGAATTCTGGCGGCGTATCCGGCAATTCACGCACCTGTATCAACAACAGCCCCATCACCTCCGCACATACTTCAGCGTGATCGCGCTCAGAAACCAAACCAAGACGGCCCAACAAAGGTAACAACCCAACACCGGATTCGGCCTGCAACTGACGCGCACGATACAGATCACTTTCTTTCAAGCAACGACGCTGCAACAACGACTCAACGATGGATGCTTCCATACTTACATTCATACTTCCGCCAACAACGCACAACAACGTATTGTCGTTATTCCTATTTTCCACATTCGGACACCATAAAAAAACGACCTACTCATCTCTTCAATAAATTCCCCTTATTAAGCCACACACTTTCATCACCAACCGACTCGCACCTGAAGGCAGAAAACAGACAACCTCGTTCACTCCCCCAAAACACGAAGATTGCGTGAATGAAATTGCAGTCCCAATCGCCGAGTGGACGCGTAAAACATAATGAACAAAACAGAAAAAACGCGGGCAGCACAACGGCTGCCCGCGCATACACATTACCAGCCAAAACCCGCGCCAATGCCTACCGAACTATCACTACTACTGAACGCACCACCGATAGTGACCGTGCTCCTATCACTGATCGCACGCTGATAACCCAGAGAAAGTGCTGCCTGACCATTCTGGAAGCCAACACCAGCACCAACCCTATTTTGGGTATGGATTCCAGCAGCGCTGGTCGCCATGTTCAACATGGCCGCACCCATCGCTCCTTGGCGACTGATCCGGCGATCCTGCCGACGCATCTGTCCATTCACATCACTACGCAAACTCTCGAAACTATCGTTCAACGCCGAGAACCGTGCATCTGTGTAGCTATTGGCCGCCGCCATACTGTTATCCAATTGCGTTTTACTCACTCCCTGGGTTACCAAGGCGCCTACGGCCATCGTCGCCTGCCGTGCATTGAGCGAGCTACCTAACGAATCCGTACCCACCGAACTCGTCTGCACCTCATCCCTACTCTGAGCGCTACTCCCCGTCGCCGAAATGCTGACACCATTTTCTTTGGACAACACCTGCGCATTGGCAGCAACACTCGAATCAGACAACGCCGCACCGGAAACAAGCTTGGCAACTCCCACAACCTCCGTACTGGACGTTGCCCCCGGCTTGGAAGCACTGAGAGTAGACGCAGCAGCCCCCGCCGCAAGATTGCTATTCACGTTAACGCGATGATCAATATCAGTGACCTTACCATCCAGCGCCTTGAGCGCTGCACCCACACTGCCGTAACTACTGCCCTGTATTTGATACACCGGCGCAACCAACACGCCTTGTGCCCCTACCGCCGCACCACCACCTAAAATACTGGCCATGCTACTTAGGGTCTGGAAGAGCTGCCCACCATTCACCGCATCAGTGCTCACCTGCGATAGATTGCCGGAACTGACATTAACAATACGGCGTGTCGCCGGAGCACCGCGGCCGTTACCACTACCAATTGACAACACATCAGCTTCATAAGTACGCGAACCATAACCCAGCGCGATGGAATTTTTTCCAGAAACACCGGCATCAGCACCCAACGCAACACCATGCTCACCACTCTGACGAACAAAACTATTGAACCCCAGAGACACACTGCCATCACCGATCGCATTGCTCTGACGCCCAAGTGCCGTACTGTTGACCCCTCTGGCACGACTGTCCACACCCAACACAATGGAACCAATAGCGTTAGCAGTGGCACGCGTTCCCAAAGCAACACTGCTATCACCGGCAGCCTGCGCACTGGCACCGGCCGCAGTACTGTCCTTACGACTGACACTTGCAACACCGCTACCAGTGACTTGAATCGCCCCAGCAATATTTTTCACCGATGCCGCCACATCATTCACCGATGCCGTCACACCATCCAACTGCGACTTATTCACCGCATCGTTATTACCAATACCATCACCCACATTCACAATGCGCCGCACTGCTGGACCAGTCACCCCATCACCACCACCCACAGAAACCACATTAAGCTCTGAAGCCATCGAACCAGCACCCAAAGCCACTGAATTGACCCCTGATACGATGGCATTGCTCCCAAGAGCGATACCGTTGGTCGCACTCTGGGCAACAAAACTGTTGTAACCCAACGACGTACCACCCTCACTGATGGCAGTACTTTGACCTCCCAACGCAGTGCTGTTGGCGCCAAAAGCATGACCATCCACACCCAAGGCACTGGAACCAATAGCGTTAGCACGGGAACGCGCTCCCAAAGCAACACTGCTATCACCGGCAGCCTGCGCACTGGCACCGGCCGCAGTACTATCCTGACCACTGACACTTGCAACACCGCTACCAGTGACTTGAATCGCCCCAGCAATATTTTTCACCGATGCCGCCACATCATTCACCGATGCCGTCACACCATCCAACTGCGACTTATTCACCGCATCGTTATTACCAATACCATCATCCACATTCACAATGCGCCGCACCGCTGGACCACGCAAGCCATCACCACTACCCACAGAAACCACATTAGGCTCTGAAGCCATCGAACCAGAACCCAGAGCAACCGAGTCGACGCCTTGTAACAACACAAGGCTATTACTCCCAAGCGCCAAACCGTTGAATGAACCCTCGCCAACAAAACTGTTGTAACCGAGCGACACACCGCCTTGACCCAGAGAGACGCTTTGTGTCCCCACAGTTGTACTGTTGATTCCCTTAGCATGGCTATCAAAACCTAACGCACTGGCACCAACAGCGTTAGCGATAGCACGTCCTCCAAAAGCAGCAGTGTTATCAGCCACCGCCTGCGCACCAGAACCTATCGCAGTACTTTCCTTACCACTAGCACTAGCAACACTGCTACCGGTGACTTGATTCGTTAAGGCAATCGTCTTCACCGATGCCGCCACATCATTCACCGATGCCGTCACACCATCCAACTGCGACTTATTCACCGCATCGTTATTACCAATACCATCACCCACATTCACAATGCGCCGCACCGCAGAACCAGTCACCCCATCACCACCACCCACAGAAACCACATTAGGCTCTGAAGCTATCGAACCAGCACCCAAAGCAACCGAATTGACCCCTGATACGGTGCTATTGCTCCCAAGAGCGACACCGTTGTTGGCACTCTGAGTCACAGAGCTGTTGTAACCCAGCGCTATCGCATTCGGCGCAAAAGCCTTAGATAAGTAACCGATTGCAATACTATTATTGCCAAATGGGAAGAATTTCCAATCTAGCGCCATATGTGTCATCAACTCCGACCCATCGCCTGTAGGAATACGATCAGCGGTGCGATTTACCTGACTATCCACATGAGCCACCATGACCTTACTCGCGGTGACCATCGCAGGACCTTTCACCGATTGGGCATGAGTAACACTTGTAAGCGCAAGACCGATTGCCAGCACCAAGCTACGGTTTCGTACGCCTGAATGACGTAAAACAACATCACTGCAACCTCCATCATTAGTCATATGCGAGGCCACACTCCACGAACCCAAAGAGAGATTCCAGAATTTGCGGTAAATTTGATTTTCTTTCATTGACTGCTACTCCTGTAAATAACCCTTAAAAAATATTGATTATGAGAGATACCTGGAAACAAGAATGACTAAAAAAATGACTAAAAATTCTTTAATCAACATCACGATAAATAACAAAAATAATCACACTTTCCACTTTCACATCTGTATATAGAGGGCACCTAAAATTCTGACGCATTTAGACGGCTAGCTATTAGCTAACACCGATTAATCAATAAAAATCAATTTATTTAAATTATTTTTTTAGATATTGGGATTGGCATCACCTAATATCACCACAACCAATATTGTGATTTACATCATTTTAATATTGATGAAAATCAATATTTCGAATAATTGAAGATGATTTTTTTGACATACTCACGCAATACAACATGACAAGCAGCATAAAAATCAAAACCACCAAGATTAATTACCCCCTTCTAACTTCACGTCAATCACCTGTGACGCTTGTGAGCGCAGCGTGAATCCAGCAACTTGATGCGTTTTAGAAGGCACTATTAGTTTGATGCAGAAAATGCAATGCCAAGATGGACATAGAGCAATATGCCATTCAAACCAACCGGCTTAGCACGCGCGATATACAAAAATCCCAGGGCGGCGAAGATGGATGCCCTCCCCAATACGCATCACGGAAAAACATCATGGATCACCCAGAATCCAACCACCTCATAAACTCTAAACATCAACGAGACAGGCGAGTCACCCATACAATTGCTAAAGGAACTGTCACAACAGCAAGAAACGTGCTTACCATCACAGAAAAAGCAGCCTTCTCAGGATAGAGATTGAGAGTGTTTGCCACCACAACGGTATTAGCAGCCATTGGTGTTGCTAACATCATGACAATCACTGCAAGTGTGTCGATGGACACTGGAGTTATAAAATAAAAAATCAATACTCCAACAGCAGGGTAGATCAGATGCTTCCACGTGAGAGTGGCTATTAAAAACCCCCAGTCAATCTTGATCTTTTGGTAAGACGCAAGGGTCACCCCAATCACCATCATCCCCAACACACTATAAGCACCTTTAAAATTGGACATCGCAGAGAGTAATGTTGCTCCTACATCAATGCCCCACTTTTTAAACGTCATTCCAAGAATAATTGCATACAGTATTGGGAGCCGAACTATTTTCTGCAAACTATCTGTTGTTTTGAATGTACCCTTCGCGGCAATAAAATATCCAACAGTAAACTCATAGATATTAATACCGATGATGATAAAAACGGCAATAGCAATTTGCTGTGCATTAAACAGTGCAAATGCAAGGGGTAATGCAAAATATCCTGTATTTCCTGTGCCTGCTGCAAATGAAAAAAGATTCACTCTTCCATCACTCCATATCATTCGCGCCAGACCGTATGCAAGAAAAGCAGCGACGGATGCTGTCAATAATGCACCCAATGAATATGCAAAATAGGTCCAATCCGCAGGAGATTGCAATATGGAAACAAAAATAACGAATGGCGATATTACATAGACCAACAATGAAGATATCTCTTTTGAACTTAATTTCAAGATATATCCGGCACCCCATCCAAGCGCGGCAGTACATATTAAGAAAAATACCCTAATCAACACTTCAACGATCATGCATCACCTTGAAATAATAAGGGTTGACTCAATTGAAACACGGTGCCGGACGGAAAAACATACAATCCATAACACCGTTGCAACCAGCGTTGCCCTTGTATCTCGCCGCGTCCATGCATACAACGCAGGTTACTAAAAATAAGCAGGTCTGCTGGCTGCCACCGTTTAATGATCAACACAGATTGCAAAGCACGGCGTAATGAATGCAATGCATTGGATGCTATTGAAGTGAGTCCACGCGAATGATGCAATGCTGCTTTGACCTCATACATACCGTCTACCTTATCTAATATGAATGATCGACGCTTGGGGACTTTCACCTGAAAGGTTTCAGGGGAGACATGATAATAATCATCACGCATTAATGCATTGATCTTAGATGCACTGAGTAAGGGTAATGCTGCTTGCAAAGAAGCAAGCCATGTACCTTTCTGTGATATATCAACCAAACACAGTAAAGATAACGTATGCGGGCGGAGATGGCGTTCAAGATATGCACCATCGGTATGGAAATCAAAGCTGATAACACCATTGCTAGAAACACTTTTTTGTTGCCTGCAATCGGGGCAATGTCATGCACCAAGGCGCCACACTTTTCTTCTTGATAGGAGAAAGGATTCAAACCCAACGTGTAGGTGATTCAAAGTAAGCAAAGTTCGGAAAGGTGGCCTTTATTAGGGTGAGGTAAACCGTCAGAAGGCGGCGGCGGGATTGTTCTGTCAATTGGCACATTAGATATTTCGATATAACCTTTACCAGACTTTATTTCATTTCTAATAAAATCTATATCTGGAAGGTATTTTTTTGCAATATTGGATTGGCACTTCTGTGGATGGTGTCTTTATTAATACCTCCGTCAACTTCAATGTTCATTAATTCTTCAATCCAGTATTGCAATGCAACGGAAGATATTTCCAGCACTTTTTCTCGTTGTTGTATTTCATAATAATTTATAGAAATATGTCACGATTTTATATAACAAAAGGTATTTACTCGTTTATATACCAATAGACAGATAGCAGAAAAGTACGCCAACAATCAGACGATTGTTGGCCCCAGTTGAGCCGATGAGGTACTTCAACAGATCACCAAACACCATTGACGCATGGGAATAAACGCAATCAGTTACGGGGCGATTTTTCCTTGGCACAGATGGAGCAGTCATTGCACAAAACCGCATTAAGACACGACTTTTTTATCGCTTTCATTCCAAGTTAATAGCAACAATTGCAATAAATGCCGCCATATGTGTCAGCGCACTGGGCACACGTTCGCAAAGCACCAAGCATGGTGATCCGTAGAAAGGCTATGTGCACAGGTTTGGGCAGGCATGGAGTGGGTGTTTTAAGTCATAAAATACCGATGCTATTTCACAGCAATCAGTGTTGCCGTCTTCATTTTCTTAAAGGATGCAGTGATAGGGATGAGGACCGATAATCAGCACCCTGCTTTGCTCCACAATCCAGCCTTTCAATGCCATCACCGATCGCTTTGCTTGCCGCCGCCACTGAACGCATTGAGCGAGTCGATGCAGAAGCCTTGCTGTTGCATGCTCTGGACTGCGATCGGGCGTGGCTGTTCACCCATGGGGACATCCCCCTGGCAGCGGCAGCGACGGAGAGCTTCCAAGCGCTCGTGGAGCAACGTGCTCGCGGTATCCCCGTGGCTTATCTGATTGGGCGGCGTGGATTTTGGACGCTTGATGTAATTGTGTCCTCAGCAACGCTGATTCCGCGTGCAGAAACAGAAACGTTGGTCGAACAAGCATTGCAGCGACTCGACCATGCTTCAGAGCGACGCGTGGCCGATCTGGGCACCGGCAGCGGCGCCATTGCACTGGCTATTGCTTGCGAACGGCCGCAAGCACAGGTGTTAGCCACCGATAACAGCGCAGCCGCGCTCGACATTGCCGCACGCAATGCCAGCGCACATGGGCTAAATCATGTGGTGTTTCGAGAAGGCAATTGGTATGAGGCACTGTTGGGGGAACGCTTTGATCTGATCGTCAGCAATCCCCCTTACATTGCCGTCACTGATCCACATTTGACGCAGGGTGATCTGCGTTTTGAACCACCATCGGCATTGATCTCTGGTGGCGACGGATTGGACGCACTGCGCATCCTCGCTGCAGGGGCACCAGCACATTTACGGCCAGGGGGTTGGTTAGTGCTGGAGCATGGTTGGGATCAAGGTGCGGCCGTGCGAACATTACTGCACACTGCGGGATTGGTGGCAGTGGCCACCATGCAAGACTTGGAAGCACGCGACCGCGTCACCGTGGGGCGCTGTCCTGGTTTTTAAAAGCACAGCGGTACTGTGTGTCGTACTCAATACAATGCAGGCCATTTTCAAGTCGGCATCCCAGCCAAAGGCTGCTCATCTGTGGAGCGCATTGCGGTCGCAATGTCAGCAGGTCGGCCTCTTTAGCGTCCTGCAATGAGATGTAGGAGGCACTTACTTTCCCGCACAATCAGCTTGACAACGCACGCAGGATATTGATGGATTAAACCTGTAGTACGCAACTTCATCGCTGCTCATGTGGCTTGCATTGCCAATATCTAAAACGACTCAGCGGGGACCGAAGCAGTAATCGAAAACCGTGATTGGTAGTACATTCGCTGTTTACTATTTCCTAACAGGTATCGTCTATGCGTACGCTGTATCCTGAGGTCACCCCTTTCGACCATGGCATGTTGTGTGTTGATGACAGCCACAGGCTCTATTACGAGCAGTGCGGCAATCCGCATGGCAAGCCCGTTGTGATCCTTCATGGTGGCCCCGGCGGCGGCTGCAATGACAAGATGCGGCGTTTCCATGATCCCGATAAATACCGCATTGTGTTGTTTGACCAACGCGGTGCCGGGCGTTCGATGCCGCATGCCAACCTGACCAATAACACCACCTGGGATCTGGTGGCCGACATTGAGAAACTACGGGTCGCCTTAGGGATTACACGCTGGCAAGTGTTCGGTGGCAGTTGGGGATCCACCCTGGCGCTGGCTTACGCCCAAACCCATCCTGAGCAAACGACAGAATTAGTGTTACGAGGCATTTTCATGTTACGCCGCTGGGAATTGGAATGGTTCTATCAGGAGGGGGCGAGCCGTCTGTTTCCAGATGCCTGGGATCGTTACATTGCAGCGATCCCGCCGGTAGAGCGCCACGATTTGATCTCGGCTTTTCATCGCCGTCTCACCAGTGACGACGAGGCCACACGCTTGGCGGCAGCCCAGGCATGGAGCCTCTGGGAAGGGGCAACCAGCTGTTTATACATGGACCAAGATTTCATCGCCAGTCACGAAAACCCGCATTTTGCGTTGGCGTTCGCCAGGATTGAGAACCACTATTTTGTGAATGGCGGTTTCTTTGAGGTGGAAGACCAATTGCTACGCGATGCGCAGCGCATTGCGAATATTCCTGGCGTCATCGTGCATGGTCGCTACGATGTCGTCTGCCCTCTTCAAAATGCCTGGGACCTGCATAAAGCGTGGCCAAAGGCCAGTTTGAAGATCACCCCAGGTGCAGGTCATTCTGCATTTGAACCTCAAAACATTGATGCATTGGTCTGTGCAACGGATTCCTTCGTCTGAGATCCACACCATGAGCAGGTTCAGTGGCGATGGCTCCTTCTTCCATGAGGTTAACCGAACTCAGCGCTGCGTTCGCACCATGTCAATACCCTCAATACCCAACGTCGACCCAACGGCACAGGTACTGTCGATGTTCATCGGACACTGTCAAGAAGCGGAAGCCAGCCCATACATGCCCACACTCCTGTGCTGGCCTGGACCATAACAGATGCACACCAACGTCAATCTGTCGCAACCGCTCTTGCTGGTCAGATAGTTGAAAACGCAACTGGTACAAGGCATCGTCAACCAAAGAGGTATGGGACAAGACAAGCATGCCGTTTTCTGAAAGGTTGCTGAGCTGGCCAATCATGTGCTCAGCCACCATGTCGAGAACGCCAATGCGTCCGGATACTTGGCGGCGCAGTGTACGGCGAGATTCATGAATCATGCGTGGAGATTCTCAAAAGTATCTCGCGCACCGAGTAGGTGACGCAGCGCACGCAGCGTTGCACTCCACGCGCGGTCAATCAACCGCCCCTCTTCTTCAGTGAAGATACGAAGCTGACCGTTTGCAAGCAGCCGTGCAAGCGTGTCCAGCGTGTGTTCGGTGCTCTTTTGTCCACGTGGGTTGACGAGCAAGACATGGTCTGTCACCGGACTGTACCAACACAAGCGCTGACGACGCACGTCACCTTGCTGATTCATCACAAACTCCAACCAGGTACCAAACGGCAACGTGCGCAACTGTGCGTAACATGTTTCTTCAACGGTGTTACGAGGCAGGATAGTCTCCTGTAATGGCCTTGGTTCAATCTGCTCACCAAACCTGGTGTGGTGCTTCAGTCGCGCTGCCAATTCGGTCCGGGACATCAATTCATCCTCACCGTCTGGTGTAGATAAGCGGCGTGCAATCGCGCTGGCCTCAATGTTGCCATAACCAACGTGGTACAAGGATTGCTCGACCTGTTCCCTCAACACAAGATCACTGGCACCACCGGCTGGGGTGGAAGTGATCGCACAAATGCGCTCGGTCAATGCTTCATGTTCCTGCCATTCAGGCGACTCTTTTCCTTGACGCAACACACTCAGCGTCAATACGTCTAACCATGCCTGACGCAGCAGAGTCTTCACAAAACGGGGCGGCGGAGCAACGGCACACAGGAGTTCGATGGTTTCAGTCGCTTGGCGCTTGGCAAGCGCCAAGCGTTCTTGATCGCGTGCGGCTTCAATATAGTGACGCTCGGTGACCGCTACCCGATGCACCTGTGCACAATAGCCGACTTGGATGTCCTGATACGCTTGAACAAACACCGCTTCTTCACCCTGATACTCATGCAGCACCTTGTCCACGGCGCTGTTGAGAAGTTGCAATAATTGCGGGTCAAGCTCTTCATCACCGAGCCAAGTGGAGGCAGATTCAGCAATAACATTGAGCAATTCGCGTGCTGGATGCTGATCGCGGACGAAGAATCTGGGGTCCCGCAAGGCCGCACGCAGCACCGGCACTTGCAACCGTGTCAGCAAATCTGCCACGGTGCTACTGCCACGGACCTCGCGTTCTATCTCGCTGTACAACATGTCAATGAGTTCGAAAACGTGCTCATCCTGTGCCGACAAGACGGCTGCTACCCCATATCGGGCACGTATGTTAACCAGCACGTGCTGACGTAACTCACGCACACTGCGCCAAGCACCACCGCGAGGGGAAGTCGCAGCGATACGAGCCTGTAACGCGCTGAGCAACTGATTCAAGTCCATACCTGACAGGTACGATGCAGAAAATGGAGTCAATGTCCTGGCCTGAGGGGCATCAGAAGATTGATTACTTTTAATCTCTGTATCGGAAGGGAAGGTGAAGACCTGGCTCATCTTCATCTTGTACCCAGGAAACGCACTCGGCATCACAGCAAATTGCCCGTTGAGCTGAACCCCTGGTGGACATAAAACAGTCTCACCGCCTGCTCCAGAAGGTAAGAATAAAGTGGACATGCGGGTCTGGAGTACATCAGACATCTGGCTGAGATCAGGGGCAACCGATGGGAACGTTGTATCAGTGCCCACATCACTATCAACACCCGTTCCATTCGTGATCGTGGAACACTGAGGTACCGCTGGCAGCTGGGCTACATTCACGCCTTGTGCAGTCACTGGGGTGCAACGCGGCGCCAGCGTCGCGTTGCACCATTCGGTCGAACACATCACCGTGTCGGCAGGATTACCAGGCAGATCGTGTGGACGCGGTAACACTGAACGCGCCGCCTCGGGCAGAGAAACCAACCTGGGCAAGATACCGGCTTGATCCAGCAGGCGGTTGGCACACTCAAGCAGGTGACCGTAGCGGTCCATGCTCTTAGATTCAAACACACGGTATAGCGTCACCTGTGTGTTTGGATTCAGCCCCAATGTTTCTCCACACTCACGCAAGATGCGACACAGCAGCTGCGGCCCCATAGGCATCCGCTCGGGCTGGAATGCCGGCATGGCTACTAACACCGCCAAACGCTGGCCAAGCATCTGAAGCGCATCCAGATGGCGTACCACACTGCGACCGGCGATGTCATGCAACACGATGTCCCTATCTATCTCGCTATTTTCAGCCAGTGGCAGTGCAGCAGCTGTCATCTGCTCACACGGCATGTTCAATGCGCCAAAAGCACGCACCAAACCTTCACAGAAACACGGTATGAAGCTTTCTTTACGGTCACGCAGGCGCTTCATATCCACATACAGCTCAACCTGCTGCTGAGTGCTGGGCGCGCACGCGGCGAGCTGAAACAATTCCTGCTCCAACGCGGCTAAGGTGTCCATAAGTACTGGACCCAAACTATCCAGGCAACAGTTCAGCACTCCCTGCAACAGCACACTAGCGCGAGGAGACAAGGCCATATTGGCAGGTAGGCTGGAAGTTTTGCCGAGCGGTTCCGCAAACATCCGATGTAATCAATACTTTGATAAACCGCACATTTCTAGCACGTTTCTGGCAAAGAGGCCATGCACCGCTTATTCATTGAATAAGTTGATGACATCGTTAGCAAAACGCAACCCTAATTCAGTCGGGATGACGTGTTCAAGTTCACATCGTAACCAACCGCGTGCAACAGCCTCTCTCAATGCTGCATGGATTGATTCAACGGTCAGTCCTGTACGTACAGCAAAATCCTGTAATCGGAATCCTTCGCGCAGGCGTAATAGATTGAGCATATATTCAAATGGCAAGCGTGCCGTTGGCACAATCTCATCACCACCGATCGCAGAGACGGTACCAGCGTTGTCCAAGTAGGTGTACGGATGCTTACATTTCCAGCGGCGCAACACATGCTGTGACACTCCGGAAGTGATCTTGCCATGTGCCCCGGCACCGATACCAAGGTAGTCTCCAAAGCGCCAATAGTTCAGATTATGCAGGCACTGCCAGCCCTCACGGGCGTAAGCGCTGACCTCGTAATGCTGGTAACCAGCCTCAGCAAGCAGGCGTTGGGTATGCTCCTGCATCTCCCACGCGGCATCGTCATCGGGAATGCCCTGCGGCGGGCGGGCGTAGAAGACGGTATTGGGTTCAAGGGTGAGCTGATAATAGGAAAGATGGGTAGGCGCCAGGGCAAATGCACGCTGTAAGTCGTGCTCGGCTTCAAGCAAGGTTTGCTCTGGCAGCGCATACATTAGATCCAGGTTGATGTTAGTGAACCCGGCATCTTGTGCCAGTTTCACAGCCTGCTCAGCCTGGAGGCTGTCATGAATCCGCCCCAATCGCCGCAGTGCAGCATCATTAAAACTTTGGATACCAAAGCTCAGCCGATTGATGCCAGCGGCAAGATAACGATCAAAACGACCATACTCGGCAGTCCCCGGATTGGTTTCCAGGGTGATTTCAGCATCCGGAGCAAGACGCAGCCGCGCCGCAACGATCTGCAAAAAACGGTCAATCGCTTCCGGGGGGAATAGGCTGGGCGTGCCGCCACCCAAGAACACACTGTGCACAACACGGCCCCACACCAAAGGTAAGTCGTACTCCAGGTCACGCAGTAATGCGTTGACATAAGCATCGAACGGGAGTGCACCCTTGGCTTGGTGAGAGTTGAAATCACAGTACGGGCACTTACGCACGCACCAAGGCAAATGCACATATAGCGAAAGTGGCGGCGGGATCAACATGGGCAACAATAGAATGGCGATAAGGAAACGAAACAAACACCCCAAAAAAGTGGGCTAAAGGTTTAATCATGTTCACCGCGCGTAACACCGAGTGACAGGAACACCATCGACGGGCGGGTGCTTGTTCACTCCATCGCAACGGCAGCCAGGCGGCACATATCAAATCCAGTGTGCAATGAAGGTGTGATCTGCTAATAACGCCGCTCTGGTGTATGGCATGGATCAAGCCATGAATGTATGCAAGCAGTCACGCAACCTCTCCAACGCACGGGCACGGTGGCTGATCTTATTTTTTAATTCAGCCCCCATCTGTGCCGCAGTCATTCCGTATAAGGGATCGAAGAAGATCGGGTTATAACCAAAGCCCCCACTGCCGCACGGTTCAAAGGCGATCTCTCCCTCCCAACAACCATCAGCAATCAGTGGCTGCGGATCCTCGGCATGACGCAACAAGACAATCACGGCATAAAAACGCGCGCAGCGCCTGCCCGCAGGAACGTCACGCAGCATCTCCAACAACTTGGCATTATTGGCAGCCGCATCCGTCGGGGTACCAGCATATCGTGCGCTGTACAGCCCGGGCGCACCACCCAAGGCATCAACAATCAGCCCCGAATCATCCGCCAAGGCTGGGAAACCAGTCATCAGGCACGCGTGACGCGCCTTGATCAGTGCATTCTCAATGAAGGTCAAGCCAGTCTCCGGCACATCTTGCACACCAAATTCACCCTGTGCGGTGATCTGCAATGCCACTCCGGCAAGCATGGCGCGTAATTCCCCAAGCTTGCCTGCGTTGCCACTGGCAAGAACTAGTTTTTTCATCATCTTCGGTTCCAATCATATTGATGCATTACCCGTGGATGGCTCCATCGTCAATCATCACTGCAATGCATGTGGCGCCCAACAGATCTGCGATTCTAGCGGGCCAACGCTTCACGCTGGATGTCAAATAGCATGGCGGTGCCGCGCTCAGCCAACGCCAATAACATGTCCAGTTCACCGCGGCGGAATGCCTGCTGCTCAGCGGTCCCCTGCAACTCGATAAAACCACCCTCATCGTTCATGACGACGTTCATATCAGTGTCGCAGTCACTGTCCTCAGGGTAATCCAGGTCCAAGACTGGCATACCACGGTAAATGCCAACCGAGACAGCCGCTACAGCACCAATCAGTGGTGACTTCTTCAATTGACCTCGCTGCTCTAAACAACGCACCGCATCGACCAAGGCAACATAAGCACCCGTGATCGCTGCGGTACGGGTGCCGCCATCTGCCTGTAACACATCACAATCCAAGGTAATCGTGCGCTCGCCCAATGCAGTGCGATCGACACAGGTGCGCAGTGCACGTCCAATCAGACGCTGAATCTCCAAGGTACGCCCTGCCTGTTTACCACGTGCGGCCTCGCGCTCGGAACGCGTATGGGTGGAACGTGGGAGCATTCCATATTCGGCAGTGATCCACCCTTCCCCCTTATTGCGCAGAAACACGGGCACTTTGGCCTCCACACTTGCAGTGCACACCACCAAGGTGTTACCAAAACTGACTAGAACTGAGCCTTCAGCATGGCAGGTAAAGGCGCGCTCAATACGCACCGGTCGCAACGCATCGGCTTGACGACCACTGGGACGTGAAACATTCATATTGGTTTTTTCTTATTAGTCATAGTGAATGAAAAATTGAACCACCTTAAGGCCCCGCATGGGCGCGCTAGGGTACCATCCATATTTTGAGAGCAATATGATCCATAGCATGACTGCGTTCGCCGCAGATGAGCACCTTACACCATGGGGCCTGTTGGCCTGCGAGCTGCGTTCAGTCAACCACCGCTTCCTGGATATCGTCATACGCCTTCCTGAAGAACTCCGTGCTCTGGAATCACAACTACGTGAGCGCGTGGCCGCACGGGTCAGCCGCGGCAAGCTCGATTTGACGGTACGCCTATCACCACAGGAGATCCACACTGGGAAGCTGGTAGTGAACGAACTGCTGTTATCCCATCTCAGCACCCTGGCACTACGCCTATCAGCACAGTTCCCCGCGTTACGTGTCACATTTGCAGAGCTGCTACAGATCCCTGGTGTCCTGAAGGGTGAGCAGATCGACATGACCACGTTACAAGGACACGCCGTGGCGCTGCTAGATAAGGTACTGGATAACTTCATTGCCACGCGGGAACGCGAAGGTCTCAAAATGCAAGCAATGATCGCGCAACGTGCTAGTGCCATTGAACGCATCGTCGGTGAGGTTCGCACCCTGATTCCCACCATCCGCGAAGGCCAACACAACAAACTAAACGCTCGCATGAATCACCTGTCGTATCCCGTCGATCACGGTCGCATTGAGCAAGAGTTGGTGCTATGGCTACAAAAGCTAGACGTGGATGAGGAGTTGGATCGACTCAGCAGTCACATCAGCGAACTACATCGCATCCTCCAGCAACGCGAACCCGTCGGGCGGCGCCTGGATTTTCTAATGCAAGAATTCAACCGCGAAGCCAACACACTCGGCTCAAAATCGGTGGACAGCCGCACTTCTAATGCCACGATTGAGCTGAAGGTACTGATCGACCAGATCCGCGAGCAAGTGCAGAACATCGAATAACCGTAATAGTGCCTTTAACGGCAGTGACATCGCACACCAAGTATCCACCTGATCCATTGTCCACTGAGCAATCTCTATTCTATGCGCGGCACCCTCTACATCGTTTCAGCCTCTTCCGGCACTGGTAAAAGCAGCATCGTCAACGCCACTCTGGAACGCGATCAACAAATCGCTCTGTCGATCTCCTTCACCTCACGTCAGCCCAGACCCAATGAGCGCCATGCACAGCACTACTATTTCGTCTCAGCCGATGAATTTCAGCGCATGATTGAGGCAGGCGACTTTTTTGAATACGCATTGGTCCATGGCGATTGGAAAGGCACCGCCCGCCAATCGGTGGAGCCACAACTGGCTGCCGGTCACGATGTACTGTTAGAAATCGACTGGCAGGGTGCACGCCAAGTGCGCAGCAAGATCCCTGATGCAATCAGCATATTTATATTGCCGCCCTCACGCGCCGCACTGGAAGAACGCCTGCGTAAACGCGGCCAAGACAGTGAAGAGGTCATCCATCTGCGCTTAGCTGCCGCCCACGAAGAAATGGCGCACTACGATGAATTCGACTACACGATTATTAATGAGCATTTCGAAACTGCAGTTTCAGAAATGAGCGCTATCTTCACGGCAAGTCGGTTGCGGCGCCAAACCCAAAAAATACGGCATGCCAATCTGATCCAAACCTTATTAACTCCATAAAGCATGTTGGGGTTTTTCTTTAACGTGCATGTGGCATGCATACTGGTAAAGCCTCATTGGGATTCATCAGCAAGAAAAATCTGCGAAAGCAGGAAGTTCCATCAGCACAGACGCTGCGCTGCTGCTGCGACGCGTAGATCATTTACGGAAAGATTAAATAGACGAATCTTGCTACTGCTTGGTGTACGGTCTACAATGGCGCGCTTAGCGGTTATTCTGGAGTGGAGTCCGATGGCACGTATCACTGTTGAAGATTGCCTGGAAGTTGTTAACAACCGTTTCGAACTGGTCATGATGGCATCCAAACGTGCCCGTCAGCTCGCTAACGGTGTACCGCCGCTCATTGAAAATACCAATAGCGAAGATAAGCCGACCGTAATGGCATTACGTGAAATTGCTGCACGCAAGATCAACAGTAAGATGATCGACGAGATCGAGAAGGCCGAACGCGAGCGGGCTGAGCGTGAAGCTATGGAATGGGCCGCCGCTGAAGTCGTCGCTGACGAAGATATGTCTAAAAGCGACGATTGACCTGTCCGAAAAGGAGTCTCAGATCCCGAAACCGCACAATGTGCGGTTTTCTGTTGGATCGCGATCACATCGCGATCACATAAGGTCACATCACCCAAGTGAACCAAACAGCCTGCTGCAACACAGGCCCCAATCACTTCCCTTCCACCCCTAGCAACGACAACACCTGAGATGCCAATTGTTCAGGCGTTCCTTGGTCGGCACGCAGATGCAGTTCTGGGTGCTGCGGCGGCTCATAAGGGGAATCAATCCCCGTAAAATCGGTGATCAAGCCCGCACGGGCTTTCGCATACAAGCCCTTCACATCGCGCGCCTCAGCCACCGCCAAGGGCACATCAACAAACACTTCTACAAACTCATCAGCAGCGAAGCGCTCGCGGGCCAACTGCCGTTCATCCCTGAACGGAGAAATAAAACTCACCAGCACCACCAAACCAGCATCAACCATCAGTCTGGCGACTTCGGCAACACGGCGAATGTTCTCAACCCTATCTTCTACCGTGAAACTCAAATCACGGTTTAAACCGTGGCGCACGTTATCACCGTCCAAAATAAACGTGTGGTAACCCAAGGCATGCAAACGCTTGTCCACAATGTTTGCAATTGCAGATTTACCAGCACCGGATAGACCGGTGAACCACAGTACCTTGGGTGTCTGCCCCTTGATCCTGGCACGAGCAACATGATCAATATCCAGAGGCTGCCAATGCACATTGCTGGCACAATGCACCCCAGAATCCAACGTCCCGGCACCAACGGTAGCATTGGACTGACGGTCAATGAGAATAAAACTGCCCAGCACACGGTTGCGCGCATACGGTACAAACGCCACAGGCGCATCTAGCGACAGTTGGCAGTAACCCAGCTCATTCAGCTGTAAACGCTGCGCTACTCGCTGTTCCTGTGTATTGACATCAACCCGGTGCTTGATGTCACTCACGCTGGCAGCGACCATCCGCGCGCCCAACTTTAACCAATAACGTCGGCCAGGCAACAACGCAGTATCGTCCATCCACAACACGTAAGCAGTGACTTGATCGGCAACCTCGGGGGGATCATCAGTCGCGGCAATGACATCGCCGCGACTGATGTCAATCTCATCGGCCAGGGTCAAGGTCACCGCCTGGCCGGCAACAGCCTCGTGTACCTCAGTATCACCATTGAAGACACGTACCACACGTGAAACACAGCCCGAAGGCAACACGACGACCCCATCTCCAGAGCGCACGCGACCGGCGGCCAACGTCCCCGTGAAGCCGCGGAACTGAGAATCCGGACGATTAACCCATTGCACCGGCAAGCACATTGCAGCCGCAAGATCGACATCGGCTGGCTCCAACGCTTCCAGATACTCAAGCAAACTGGGGCCGACATACCACAGCATCCTTGCCGAACGCTTGCAAAGATTGTCGCCTTCCAATGCCGACAGCGGAATACACTGCACCTGATTGATACCCAGTTTGGCAGCCAGCGCCAGGTAATCGGAGGCAATCGCTTCAAATGTCTGCTGATCGTAGCCAACCAAGTCCATCTTATTCACCGCTAGCACCACATGGCGGATCCCCAACAACGCAACGATATAACTATGCCTGCGCGTTTGGGTCAACAACCCTTTACGCGCATCAACCAGCACCACCGCTGCATCCGCACTGGAGGCACCGGTGGCCATGTTCCGCGTGTATTGCGCATGTCCAGGACAATCGGCAACGATAAATTTACGTTTCTCAGTATCAAAGTAACGGTAAGCCACATCAATCGTAATACCCTGCTCACGTTCTGCGGCCAAACCATCCAACAACAATGCATAATCAATATGCTCGCCCTGAGTCCCGTAACGCTGACTATCCACCGTAAGATCAGCCAACTGATCTTCAGCCAAGCACTGACTGTCATACAGCAGATGCCCAATCAGCGTGCTTTTACCGTCATCGACACTGCCACATGTGATGAAGCGTAGCAGAGGCTTTATCTCCTGCTGCTTCAAGTAGGCAATCACAGACTGCATCCGTTTGTTGTCGCTATAGGTGACAGTCTCAGGAACCGGCAACGCATCCACACTTGTGCTTGCCTCTGACCAGTCAAACGCGCGTTTCACGTTCACCATCCGAGCAATCATCAGAAATACCCCTCTATCTTTTTGCTTTCCATTGAGGCACCAGGGGCATAATCGATCAGCCGCCCCTGACGCTCCGAAAAGGGAGTCACCAGCATCTCAGCAATGATGTCTTCTAAAGTCGCAGCACGAGACTCAACCGCCCCAGTCAGGGGATAGCAACCCAAGGTACGGAAGCGCACCCAACGCAACTTCGACACTTCGCCCGGATGCAGGGGCAAACGCTCATCGTCAACCAGAATCAACATACCGTCGCGCTCAACCACTGGGCGCGGTGCAGCAAAATATAACGACACCACCGGAATCTGCTCACGATAGATGTACAACCACACATCCAATTCAGTCCAATTAGACAGTGGAAATACCCGCACGCTCTCTCCAGGATGAATACGCGCGTTGTACACATTCCACAATTCAGGACGTTGGTTTTTGGGATCCCATCGATGATGGGCGTTACGAAACGAGAATACACGCTCCTTGGCACGCGACTTTTCTTCATCGCGGCGTGCTCCACCAATCGCCGCATCAAACTGCCCCTGCTCCAACGCCTGCCGCAACCCCTGCGTTTTCATAATGTCCGTATGCACAGCGGCACCGTGAGTGATCGGATTAATCTCCTGCGCCACACCCTCAAGATTAATGTGGACACGCAACTGTACCCCCGTCTCAGCAACACGGCGATCACGAAAGGCAATCATCTCGCGAAACTTCCAACGCGTATCGACATGCAGTAGCGGAATCGGTGGCGGTGCCGGCGCAAACGCCTTAAGTAACAGGTGCAACAGTACTGAACTATCCTTACCCACAGAGTAAAGCAACACCGGATTACGGAATTCCGCCACGACCTCACGCAAGATGTAGATACTTTCAGCCTCAAGCCGATCAAGATGAGAAAAAGAGAAAGAGGATGAATCCATCAGAGGTAGCAACTCTAGAGAATTGGAGTGATGTACACATCGGCGGACAGCGTAGCCAACCGAAAACATGCGCAGTGTGTAGCGAAATTAACCATGTTCTGAAATAAGCACGAAGCATAAGGGGATAACCTTCCTTCCTTTCCGCACCATTTCGCACCTCCCTAACATCTATTCGCTTGCTCCGGCTCATCACAAGCATGACTGCCCCCACCTATTCCCTTACCGCAAGCCCCCTCCCCGAGGACCGTCGCTCCCTGCTCATGGATCTCGTCAAGGGCCTGGACACACCGTCCCTATGGTGGCTATCCGGCTATGTCGCTGGACTGGCACAAAGCCAACTCACATCCACATTAACAGCGGTACAAGAAGAAGATTCAGGGACCCAAGCCAAACAACGCCTCACCGTGCTCTACGGCAGCCAGACCGGCAACGCACAGCGCATTGCTGAACAACTCGCCGCCGAAGCCGAAGCCGCAGGACTGGCAAGGCGCCTAATTAGAGCCGATGACTACACCCCTCGTGAACTAGCTGCAGAACGGCTGCTGTACATCGTCATCAGTACTCAGGGAGAAGGTGATCCACCAGATGACTCCATCGGCTTTGTGGAATTTCTGAATGAGCGACGCGCACCCAAATTACCCGAACTGAAATACGCCGTCCTTGGCCTTGGAGACTCCAGTTACGCTGACTTCTGCGGCATCGCCCGCCGTCTGGACGCACGATTGCAAGCACTCGGTGCACAACGGCTGCAACCATTAGGCGAAGCCGATGTGGATATCGATACAGTCGCCACGCCATGGCTGAAACAAGCGCTGCACCATGCCCGCGAGCAACTTAAAAACGCCACCGCCCCACTGACCAATGTCACACCGTTACGCGGCAATTCAGCTCTCCGTGGATCCAATCAGACGTTCCAAGCTGAACTGTTCAAAAACCAACTGGTCAGCGGACGCGACTTTAAAGGTCCAGCGTTCCGAACACATGGCCAGGCCTCGAAACGGGTCCACCACCTAGAGCTGTCGCTGGAAGGCAGCGGATTACACTACGAACCAGGCGACGCACTGGGCGTACATCACCGTAATCCCAATACGCTTGTAGATGCTGTCCTTACGACACTTAAACTTTCAGCTCACACCGAAGTAACACAAGATAAGGAAACCTTGCCGCTGTCCGAGTGGCTCGCCACCCGACGCGAAGTGACCAGATTGTCGCGACCATTCTTGGCTGCGCATGCCGAACGATCCGGTGCTGAGGAACTGCGCGCGCTACTCACCCCAACCCAGACTGCCGGACTAGCGACGCTACTCAACGATCATCAACTGATCGACGTATTGCGACGCTGGCCGGCGGATTGGGACCATACCGCACTGGTTGCAGCATTACGCCCCCTCACACCACGGCTGTATTCGATTGCTTCCAGCCGCAAGCGTGTCGGCGAGGAAGTCCACATCACGATTGATGAACTGCACTATCAAGCACACGGCCACGAACACATTGGTGCAGCAAGCAGCTTTCTGGCTGGTTTGACAGAAGCAGATACCCTCCCTGTCTACATCCAACCCAATGAGCGCTTCCGTTTACCGGCGGATGCAACACGCGACATCATCATGATTGGCTCTGGAACTGGAGTAGCACCATTCCGCGCTTTCGTCCAAGAACGCGCAGAAAGTGGCGCAACCGGGCGTAACTGGTTGTTCTTCGGCGCACAACACTTCAATTGCGACTTTCTGTATCAGACCGAATGGCAACAAGCCTTACAACGCGGTGAACTGCACGCATTGGATCTTGCATTCTCCCGTGACCACGCTGAAAAAATCTACGTACAGCACCGCTTATTAGCACAGGGGCAAGAGGTGTACACCTGGCTCCAAAATGGCGCATATCTGTATGTCTGCGGCGCAATCAGCATGAGTAAAGACGTCCATACAACACTGCTACAAATCCTCGTCACACATGGCAACCTCACCAAAGAAGCCGCCGCAGAGACGTTGATTGGAATGCAACGCGAAGGACGCTATGCACGTGATGTGTATTAATAGGCGCAACAACAGCCTGACTCGTATCGTGGCCATGCGTCGCTACAATCCCAACGACACATGGCGACCATGTCGCCCCAAACATCCTTGTCCATCCTCCTCCATCCGGGATCGCCTGCACCCATGAGTTCCTCCTCCATTGAAGACATCAAGGGCAAGAGCCACCGCCTGCGGGGGTCTCTGTTGGAGAGTCTCGCAAATCCAACCACCGGGGCGCTCGGCGAAAGCGACCAAACGCTGATTAAGTACCACGGCAGCTACCAGCAGGATGATCGTGATCTACGTGAGGAGCGCCGTCGGCAAAAACTCGAACCTGCTTACCAATTCATGATCCGCACCCGAACACCTGGCGGCGTCATCACGCCGCAGCAGTGGCTGCAGTTGGATGCCATCGCCACGCGCTACGCCAACCACTCATTGCGCGTCACAACACGTCAGGCATTCCAGTTCCACGGAGTCATCAAACGCGAATTGAAAACAACAATGCAGGCAATCAACGCGGCATTGATCGATACACTTGCGGCCTGCGGGGATGTCAATCGCAACGTACAGGTCGCTGCCAATCCATTGCTCTCGCGTGCCCATGCAGACCTTTATACCGACGCAGCGCACCTGTCTGAGCATCTGCTACCCAACACACGCGCTTACTACGAAATTTGGCTGGATGAAAAAAAGGTCGCTGGTGCCGGTGAGGAAGAGGAACCAATCTACGGCCCGCACTATCTACCGCGTAAATTCAAAATCGGTTTTGCCGCACCACCAATCAACGATGTCGATGTATTCGCCAACGACCTGGGGTTTATCGCAGTCATCGTTGACAACACTTTGCTTGGCTATAACGTCACTATCGGCGGCGGAATGGGGACAACGCATGGTGACCCCGACACGTGGCCTCGCGTCGGCAACATCATCGGCTTCATCACCCGCGCCGATCTGATCACAATCAGCACGGCCATCGTGACCACGCAACGCGACTTCGGCAATCGAACGCTACGCAAGCGCGCCCGCTTCAAATACACCATTGATGACCGCGGTCTAGATTGCATCGTCGGCGAGATCCAGCAGCGCGCCGGCATCACACTGCAACCAGCACGACCGTTTGTATTCGAACACAATGGGGACCGTTACGGGTGGATTGAAGGTGAGGACGGGCACTGGCATCTGACCTTATCGCTACCAGCTGGCCGCATCGCCGATACCGAAGGCAGCACGCTGCTGAGTGGCTTCCGAGAAATCGCACAACTTGGCATCGGCGAATTCCGCATGACTCCGAATCAGAATGTCGTGATTGCTGGCATCTCTCCCGGACAGCGCGCCGCAATCGACGCACTGGTCACCCAGTACGGTCTGGATACCGGTAACCGTGCGCCCACAGCCCTCGGACGTCACGCCATGGCGTGTGTCGCACTCCCGACCTGCGGTCTAGCGATGGCCGAAGCAGAACGTTATCTGCCGGACTTCAACGCGAAGCTACAGCCCATCCTGGAAAAATATGGACTTGCTGAAGCACCCATTCTGCTGCGCATTTCCGGGTGTCCAAACGGCTGCTCCCGCCCCTATCTCGCCGAAATTGCGTTGGTCGGTAAAGCCCCTGGACGCTATAACCTCATGCTCGGAGGCGATCAACGCGGCCAGCGCCTCAACACGCTGTATCGGGAAAACATCACCGAAACTGAAATCCTTGCGGCACTAGAACCATTGCTGGGCCGCTATCAACAGAAACGCCTTCCGAGCGAAGGCTTTGGCGATTTTCTACATCGCACCGGCATCATCGCACTTCCCCCATATCCCACCCACCGACACGTGATTTCCTCAACGCTGCAAGCATGACCGTACTTCCCGCCTTACCTCCTCTGGACGATCTGGAAACGCTCAACGTCCACCTAGAAACGCTGAGTGCTGAAAATCGCGTGTGCTGGGCACTGGAGCACGGTCCTGACCACCCTGCACTGTCTTCCAGCTTCGGCGCGCAATCGGCCGTCATGCTGCATCTACTCACCCGGTTTGCACCGGATATTACGGTGATCCTGGTCGACACCGGCTATCTTTTCCCAGAAACCTACCGTTTCGCCGACACGCTGACCGAACGACTCAAGCTCAATCTGAAGGTATACCAGCCGCTGCGTAGCGGCGCTTGGACGGAAGCCCGTCATGGTCGACTATGGGAACAAGGGATCGACGGAATTAATCAATACAACACCCTGCACAAGGTCGAACCGATGCGCAGGGCATTAGAGGAATTGCAAGTCGGCACCTGGTTTACCGGCCTACGTCGCGGACAATCCAGTACCCGTACCCAAACATCAATCGTGCAACGACGTGACGAGCGGTACAAAATCAGTCCAATTGCCGACTGGACCGACCGTGATATCTGGGAATACATGAAACACCATGATCTGCCCTATCACCCGCTTTGGGAACAGGGCTACGTTTCAATCGGTGACATTCACACGACACGCCCCTTGGAACCAGACATGCGCGAGGAGGACACACGCTTCTTCGGATTCAAACGTGAGTGCGGGATTCACGAGAACATCTAAGGCAGGTGTACATACCGCTACAACACTCTCGAGGATATACGGACATAGGCCTTCAGCCTTATTGTGTCTTCTCAAGACTGAATGCGCATGAGCAACAGCAGTCGCTCACCTGCAATCACTCCATGCCCACATTCCAGAACAGGTGCTATCAACACACTTAAACTTGCATAAAGATGTCGATCTTCAGCATCGCCCTCAGCAACAACGGCTATCCCAAAGTCAGATTTCAGGTCAGATAAAGTGCACGGCCGTCACCAGGTGAATAGCCGGAAAAACCGCATATAGGCATGGATGTGATTAAATTCTGAAAATAATTGCGATATTAATCCTATTATTTTTGTGGCGGAAAACTATATATCCATACCCAAACAAGGAATTCATATGAAACTTTCTAAAATTGCACTGCTAATAACCGCCATGACCTCTGGGGGCGTGATGGCGAACGATATTGTGACGCTGAAATTCAGCGACGCCCGTAAAGACGTAAAGGGCATCAAGGCCGTCAACGCGGTGCTGAATCCGATCGGTGTCAATGTCACCACCATTGAAATCCCTGAAGCCGCGAAACCGATCCTCAGGGCATCGGAAAGCCGAGCACTTACCAAAGAAGAGCACGCTTTTCTGATCAAAGAGTTTAACCTGACTCAGGAGCAGCTGCTGGAGCAAATCAAACTTGCAGGACGTACGCCGGCAGTAAAAGGCGGCGGCGTGCTGACAGAGGAAACAGGTTTTGGGCCGTATCCGAAAGTGTATGACATGCTGTCTCTGGATAAAGAAACCCACAAGGGCGTACTGGAAAAATATGGCCGCATGCATGTCAACTCTGCTGAAGATGGCACTGACGTGGATGAAGTGATGACGGTGGTCAGCGGCGGTCCGTTCCGCTGGGGCTTCACCCTGAAAGACGGCTCCATTGCACGCTTCCAGGTAGAAAAAGTTGGACTCAATGACAAGGCTGTGCGCGTGAGCTATCACGGTCTCGGCATGCACGCCGGCATCATGGATGCAAAACAGGGTCTGATTGTTGCCTTCGTCCACGGTCCGCAGGAGTTCACCATGCGCTATAAGGCGAACGTGCCACTGCCGCATGCGAAACTGCTGGGCACCAATCCGTGGATCGATTTCAGCGGTAACTACCCGGTCGTGCTCGATAAAGTGAAACACTAATTTATGGTCATAGCAGGGTAATGCACTTCATTCTGCCCTTTTCCCTTCAATATCATACTATTAGCTTGCTTCAGCCATTGCGTAGGGTAGTGAATGAATAATCAGCACACTGAATAACCACAGGGTTATTAGAGAGTATTTTTGGTAATACTATGCTGCTTCCTCAGATACTAATTGCGAAGCGGAAGCGTAATATTTCATTTCGGCTTCGGCTGTAACCAAATCGCCCAATCAGACTTATGTTGTTGTACCATTCAACCCGCTACAGCGTAGCCAACTCCACTTTCGTCCAATTTTTCCAGCTCCGGCGGTGGATAACCTCAGTTTTGTACAACCTGTTGATACTCTCTGCCATCACATTATCTTAGGCGGCACTGGTAGTGCCGACTGACGCCAGGATTGAAGGCAGCCCCTGCTGAGTGGCTTCCGAGAAATCGCACAACTTGGCATTGGCGAATTCCGCATGACACCAAACAGGTGTACATACCGCTACAACACTCTGGAGGATATACGGACATAGGCCTTCAGCCTTATTACATCTTCTCAAGACTGAATGCGCATCAGCAACAGCAGTCGCTCACCTGCAATCACTCCATGGGCCACATTCCAGAACAGGTGCTATCAACACACTTAAACTTGCATAAAAAATGTCGATCTTCAGCGTCGCCCTCAGCAACGACGGCTATCAAAAGGTCAGATTCCAGGTCAGATAAAGTGCACGGCCGTCACCAGGTGAATAGCCGGAAAGACCGCTGTCATACCAGGCATAGACGTAGAAACGATTGGTCACATTATTCAGTTGCAATGTCAATTCACTCTTGTTCGAAAGCAACCAAGTGGCACTAAGATTGCTAAGAAAATAACGGCCATAACGTCCCAGTGTGTTAGTGCGCTCAACATAATAGTTTCCCTGACCATTCCCCCAAGCACTGAGCTTGAGCTTGGGTAGCACCTGCCACTCCGCTCCAACATTGGTAAGCCAACGCGGCACATTTTCGATCTGTTTACCACGCGTGGCAGGCACACTCGGATCTGGAATAGCAATCTCAGCTTCCTGACGGGAATAGCCCAGCCATACACGCCACTGCTCGTCCGGCTGCAAGTTAAGCTGCGCATCCCAGCCGTTGCGTAACGTCTTGCCAAGATTACCAACCTCGTTAATGGCAATAGCGCCATTCGTACCTAAGAGAGTGGCCACCTCACCGGAAGCACGCTGCTGCCAGTACACCAAGCGCGCATTAGCCCAAGACCACGGCTTGAAAGTCAATCCAGTTTCCCAACCATCATTCATCGACGGCGCCAGATCATCAGCTTGAGTGCGATAGGCACCATTACCACTACCAATCTGGAAAGTACGCCCCCAGTTGGCATAGACAGTCACATCCTGACTCACGTCATAAGACACACTGAACTTCGGCTGTTGGATCGTGCCGTATCGGTACACCGGATAGCGCAGCCCACTAGCGATGTCAATAAACCGACCATCAATACGATCGACACGGTAGGCTGAAACCAACTTCAGGGAATCGTTGACGCGGATCATTGATTGTAAATAAGCGCCGTACGTATCCAGATCGAAATCCCAGTCACGCAGCACAGTGCCGCGCTGACCATCCAACATGCGATAGCGACGTGACACGTTGCTCTGCCATTGCGCATCAACACCGCCTTCAATGGAAAATTCATACGCCCAATCTACCGAAGGTCGCCAGATCGCATTGGTCAACACGCCACGATGGGTTTCATCGGTGTAGCGCTCCTGACGTGCGCTGGCAGCAGTGAACTTCACCACACGATCATTGGTATAGCGGTTGATATAAGACTTAGCAGTCCAATGGAATGCTTCACTCATCCTCCCATCCAAGTGCAAAGCAGTCTGTACGGTTTGGCGTTGGCTGTGGTCCTGTCCAGAATACGCTGGCGAACTACGCGGATCGGCGACAGCAGCATCATAAGTCAGGTATCCGGGCTCCTGAGCATCATTATGAAAGTAGCGCACACTCAAACCAGCACGCCACGCATCTCTAGGATCGGCATATCCCCATTTGCCAGAGACAGCACGTTTGATTGCACGCGCATGATCCCGGTATCCATCCGAATCAAGCCAACTTACAACGTAGTTCTGACTCCACGCGGCACGCTCAATGCCTTTGACCCACTGAATCTTGCGAGTGCCGAAGTCACCGGTAGTCACACTGAGCAAACCATCGTTGCCACCACTGCGGGTAATCACGTCGACATGGCCTGCGATCGCGTTGAGGCCATAGCGCGGATCATTCGTACCACGCACAATCTCAATCGCGCTCATCCCCAAAGGGGAGATCGCATCAAGGTAAGGCATCCCCCCCGCATTGTCGTTACTGGGGATACCATCAATGAGCAATTTAATCGCGTTAATACGGCCTTCGCCATTGAATCCCCTGAAGGAGATACGACCAGACTCAGTACCCATTTTAAACTGCGTCACCTGCACACCCTGTGCGCGCATGAATACTTCCCAGGTGTAATCGACATGCTGGCCTTGCAGCAGGTCATCGCTCAGGACATCGACAGAACCAAGCTTGCTATCCACTAACGTGGCGCCGTCATGAGTCCCCTCAACTTGAATTTTACCGAGGCTCAACGGTAGAGAATGATCCGTACTGGTAGTAACAGCAGTGGCATCAACGCCGAAAACGACACTACATAAAATAAGACTAAACAGCGACGCCGAGAAAAAGAAGCGGAATGACGGCATGAAAGAGATGCTCCAACCAGATCCGAACAGGGATAACAATAAAAAACCAATCACTAACAACGTACGTTAGCAGTCTAGTAACAGATGAAAATTTGGGTTCATCGCAATGTGTCAAAACAAACAAACTCTCAGCAGCCATAACACCCCAAAAACCCTGACCTTAAATCTTGAGATACAGATAACAGTCACGACAATCTGCCAATACATAACACGCCTATCGTAACTAAGAACACGCCAGAAAACGTTGTAGAGCCTGCCTATCAACGCCCCCTAAAGGGACTCAATCTATTTTTGAAAAAAGGACCATGAAGGAGATCGCACTACTCACAACTCACACCCTAGAACAGGTCGCCACAACAACTCTTTTAAGCTACCAATGTACTTAAGAACCTGGATTCCCACCTCAAACAAGAAGCAAGATAAGATGATCCAATTTGCCCCTTCAAAGCGAAGGCTGAGCACCAATACTCACTCGACGCAACAGAAAATACGCTACCCTTCTAGGGTTCATCCTCAATCGACAGCATTGCTATGTCTGTATTCCGTACGCTGACCGTTCTCTCCCTATTGCTACTTAGCAATTACGCCAGAGCAGATGGACACTGGGTCAATCTCGGTGGTCAACGCTACCAGGTGGAGCTAGCACAAACTGAAGAAAGCCGCGCGCTCGGGCTGATGTTTCGAACAAAAATGGCAGCAGATCACGGCATGTTGTTCATCCACGACCGTCAAGAACCTCAAGCATATTGGATGAAAAATACCAAGATCGCGTTGGACATCTTGTATTTCGATGAACAAGGAAAACTGGTAAGCCAGCAACGTAACGTGCCGCCGTGCCCAGCAGGTGAAGCGTGCCCACCCTACCCAAGTAATGCACCGGTACGCTACGTACTGGAACTCAACGCTGGTCAGGCTGCACGCCTTGATCTGAAAGATGGTACCCAACTGGTATTCGGACCAGGCATTCCCAAACTCTGATTAATCGGTTTTGCCATTGGCCATAGATCGGCAGGCCCCTTTCAGAAAACGTTGGGCTTGAATAAAGAGACACTTGGCACCACCCTGTGTTTCATGGTCGAACAACTGCTACTACCCCTCTGGAACAACCTCGCCACTGTCGACGATGAAACGCTGCCATTGATGTCGACAGCGTTACTGATCGCTCGTGACGAATATCCAGACCTGGACGCTAACCTCTACGACACGCTGGTACAAAGCTATGTCGAATACCTCCGCTCAGAAGTGGAAGAGATTTCTCTGTGGCCACTGAAGATGGCCGCAGTAAACCGTTACTTGTTCCAAAAATTAGGATATTCAGGAAACCACGACGAGTATTACGATCCACGCAACAGCTACCTCAATCAGGTATTTGAGCGCCGTCTTGGCAATCCAATCTCCCTGGCAGTCATACAAATAGAGGTAGCACGACGCCTTGGTATTCCTCTAGACGGTGTATCATTCCCTGGGCATTTCTTGGTCCGGCTGCCTGTCGACGACGGCATACTCGTCATGGATCCATTCAACGGCGGCCGACCATTAGACGCAGAAGAGTTACGGGAGCGCGCCCGCCCACATCTAGGTGGTGAAGCGCCAGATGATCGCGCATTAGCTCAAATCCTCAATCCCGCACCACACCGCACAATCCTCGTTCGTATCCTACGCAACCTACACAGTGTGTACGCTAACACTGACCGCTGGGATCGCGCAGCACGCTGCGCTGATCGCATCCTCAAACTGGTGCCGAACCAACCTGAAGCACTCCGCGACCGCGGCTTAGCATATCTGCAACTTGGACATCGCAGCGGTGCACTGAACGACTTGAAGCGCTACCTGCAGCTCTACCCATCCACACACAACGTCGACATGGTGCGTGGCCATCTAGTAGATCTAAGCAATGAACGCATCCAAACGCATTGAAACTGATACGTTAAACGACTATGCGACTATGCGTATGGTTAAGATAAGTAATCCTGACTTTCAACAATAAAAACTCCAAACGCACAGAAACGTGCATCAAGAAAGTCAAACAAATCAATTAGGCAATTAGCTGAACTACCAAGCTGGCCTTTTCGCTTACGCCCGTTGCACATGGAATGCACCGGGAATAGTCAAGGCATAGAAACCTCATAAACTTGATTCTGCTTGCACCTTAAAACAGGTAATGACCCTAAGGTCGAATACAAGTCGCACAGCATTGAGGTCATGCCAGCTAAAACAACGGCAATGATTCTAGAGCATGCAAACACAAGCAATAAAATGGATATCGACACTGAAACAAAAACACCTGACAGGACTTTATTGACCCAAAGCGTTAGATAAAGCAATTGTCAACTACACCCTCCAACAGCGCGCACACCACTCATTACGATGCTTCCTTATTGCAACAAGAGCCAAATCAATTCATTTCATGGCCAGAAACATCAAAACACTCAATGTAAGGAAGAGTATAAAATAATAGAACATACACTCACGCTCATTAAATTCCCCGTATAACCACATCGTTTACCCTTGCTATAAATTCAATATTATAAATTTATTTAATATTCATTCATAAAAAATGAAAAATTCTTATAAGAAAAACGTTTCTCAAGATAAAAATATTATATTGAAACGACCATAGACAATCTATATTTGCAAAAAGATGATATGCCACACTCCCTATAACATCATCTTGTAATAATGTTCATAAAAAGCTGATTGTGAGCGTCGGTATATACATTTCGCGCCATACCAGAAAAGAAGCCCAACGAGAAAAAAGAGGCAACATAGATTCAAACATTCACAAAAAATAATGAAGAGAAATATATGAAATCTCAAGAAACTATCGAACACATTGATGATAGCCTGAGCAGTAGAATTCATAGCATGATCAATAACCTGATCACCTATCAAAACCCATTTCACGCCTAAGCAGAATCCTCCGATCTAAATAGTGCTGCAAAGATGACCACCAATCACGTCTACAGCACGAGATTGCCACAAGCGAAGATAAGAATACCTGTAGCGTTTACAGAACGATATAGAAAATAGTTACCATTTCCAGTCTGGATTGATGACACCTCATATAAGTCATTCTTTAGAAAAAATTTAAAAACCCTTTAAGGACACCAACTCAAACCATAAAACGACGGCAATCATAAAAAATGAAAAAACTATCCAGCGCTTACAGGTTGCATCAGTACCTAGATATATCTTCTTTGCAAAGCTTATTATATAAAGCCTGTTTCAACCCTGAAATGCAGGAAACCTCTCATTCGGATGATTGGATTTCCATTCCTTGTAAGCAGCGGTACCTTCCCATGCAGCAAATGAACTCGGGAGACGCCCGCGACCAGTCCAAGTTTCACCACTGTGGGGTAAGCAATATTTAGGCACAACCACACGACGCGCGTCAGCAGACAAAGCCTTCCTAGTCTTAGGCCTTTCATCATTTACCATGATTAAAGCAGCAATTTCTGCTTTTTGCTTGCCATTGAAGTGCTTACCAAAATCATTCAAAAGAGCAATCACACGGCTAAACATTTCAGCTGCTTGCTGCTGGAGTAAATGCACTTCCTGTTCCTCAAGCCTGCGCAGTTCTTCTGTCAATTTTACCTTGGCTTCAGCAATGGCATCCAGATTCAAAACATTGTTGTCAATCATGAAATTCTATCTTTATATGGAGGATGTATAACGGATACTTCTAAGTATACATTGTTAACTGTTTGTGGATATCAAGCAATACTCTATTTGTTGATAAAGAACCCCAATTTTGAACCATACCCATAGATACAAAGTTAACCGCCCCAACTTTCCTGAAGCTATATTGCTTTAAGTTGAGAGATTCTCTGTTCAACAAAGCCTACTACAATGGTAATTCTGTTTCACCTTATGACACTTCCAACCAGTCTCCTCGTTTTAGTACGAGTCATCAATTCAACCAAACTAACGTTAAGCACCTTGCAATGGACTGGAGGAAATTATGGCTCCTCTTAATACCCAACCTTAATAAAGAAAGTACCTGCTATGATCAATTCCAGAAGCCCCTCCTTCATACAGCCACCACACGTGGTGAATGTCCGCCAACATAAAGTAAAACTCACCCGTTGGCTCAAGAAACCACTCGCAACATGAATCTCTGCAGTTGCACTACCACTGCGCCCCTTCTTTCAGTCCAGCATTACCCTTAAATCAGATCATCAACCCAACATTATTTTAGCTTTTTGGAAACACGGCAAAACAGAGATTGATATACCTAAACAGCAATATGACATCGTCTATGAAAAAGTGGAGAAAAAACTAAACGAAGCATTCCAGCCAGCTACCGCAACAAAATAATGCCACTAATAGAGCACTACTTAAGCTTTCAATAAATCATGAATTATACGTTATAAGCTCTCAAACAATATTATAACCATTTATAAAATGGTTCATACACAAAAAAGAGTGACTGAAATCAATTTTCAATTTATTCTGATGATATACATCAGGAAAGACAGTTAGTTCAACAATTTCCTTCTTATATATTACATAAATAAAATTAAATTGGAACGATCTCAACAAACATCATATTTTTAGTAGTTAAAGATCAATTGAAACTGAAAATATGTAAAAAAGACCTGAAAACTAATACCTTCAGAAGGATATATGGGATTAAATATCCTTCTGTGTACAACATATCCAGTAGCCAGTGCCCCCCAAATCCAGATCGCTTCCACTCATCCATACACAGCTTCATCCATCGGTACATACTGTGCACCAATTGTCGAAGCACATCGAAAAATCACACTATCTACAGCTCTGCTCAGCAGCATGCAAGATGGAATTGAGCACTTGCAGATACTATAGGGACACCAATCGCCAGTAGTCGTGTTACTGCATTCTCGCGCTGCAAACCGAAGCAATCCCATCTAAAAGCAATCACGTACGCCTTCCAGTGGCTGCCAAGCCAGTGGTTGAACATCCACCCATCTCGAACCGTCTGAATTGTCTAAAAAGTGTGGTGATTCGCTTGCCGCATGCTTGGATTAATAAGTAATAAGAGTTGCAACGTGCAGCAACGTTAGGTACACCACCAAGCCGCACCCATCGGAATAAATGAAAAAAACAGGTATCACGACATCGCACTCACAACAATTCGAAGATGATCGAAGATTTGTGGTTTCATATGAAATCGGAATCAAGGCCTAACGCAGCATGAGCGAATCCAATACCGCATCTCATACGATCCATATCAACCTGGAACAATTCTTGCCGTTCCGTATGAGCATGCTATCCAAACACATCAACGATAACATTGCCAAAATTTACGAGCACCGATACAACATTGCTGCCACAGAATGGCAAGTCATTACGATCTTGGCACTGTATCCTGGTTCTTCAGCAAGTAAAGTCTCTGAGCACAGCGCAATGGACAAAGTGGCAGTAAGCCGCGCAGTAGCGCGCCTACTGAAGCACCACTTCATCCAACGTGAAACTCATGGGGATGACCGACGTCGTTCGATGCTGACTCTCTCTCCCATTGGCCACCAAGTCTATGAAACTGTAGCGCCATTGATTAATGATATGAAAAACAGACTCATGTCGGTTCTTTCCGAAAAGGAGCGCCAACTGCTAGAGCACCTGATTGATCGGCTGATAAAAGAAGGGTTACCGCGAATGATATTACAAGACTAGAATTTAATAACATCTCATCATTTTCTCAGTGATAAATATCCAGTCATTTATGAAAACTGAAACTGATATTTACACAAATTTCCAACTCACTTGAAATTGACCTGAAACATACCATTGCAACCAGCAATCGCTGAATCTTTTCAACAACGCAAAAAAGTACTCATACATCCCCATCACACATAATTTCTTGATAAGACTGGATTTGGCTGTATCTTTCAGATCCCACCACAGGTGGATGCGTTTGTAAAAGAATCTAAAAAAATGGAGGGCGCCTCTCAATTCTTTGAAGGCACGGATTGGCGCAAGAACGCAAAAAATCTCCTACGATCATAACTGTGACCTTTCTCAAAATCAGCAGTAAACCGAGAACTCAGTAATTTGGCATCGGCATCAAGCACGAACAAGTGAGGGTAATTCTTCACTTTCGGGAAGCGCGCCAGAAACACCTCATTTTTATTTTCATCGCTAACATTAACCTTCATCCAAATAAAATGAGCGTCACGGAAACTTCGTATCTCAGCATCACCATTAATAAACTCATCCATAACACGGCACCAGGAACACCTCTTGCTCCCAATACTCAATATGATCTGCTTACCACCACGTTTCGCTTCAACCTTCGCTGTCGCCAAATCTGCGACTGGATCACGGCCCGGATCAAACTCAGCATTCAGAGCCGCAACAGCAGCGATGTCCGCTGCCGTCGGTGTATTTCCAGAAGTCACTGGTTGAGTCGGATCAGCCACTGAAAGCTTATGCATCGTAGTATCCACAGGACGAGGCATCACCGAATCTGGTAACGATACTTGACAAGCAGCGATGAGAATCATAAATGTGATAATAAAGATTCTTAATACAGAACCTAACAAAATTGCGTTCATCCTCGTCATCCACATCACATCCGTCTCATCATTCATGATCCAATAGATTTTAAAACAGGCCGTTCCAAAGTAACTCTTTAGAGCAGGTGAAGATGAGATTCCGTTTAAATAGTCCAGAAACTTTAGAATGGCTCACGGAATCAAGCATCATTTCTAAAAATCACTATTCATCCCTTTATAGGAAAATTACAAAAAGCAGCTTGGCATCCTAAAAGGTCATCGGTGAAAAATGACTTGAATCACCTCGCAATGGCAACAATATGCGCATCACATTGCAATAAACCTGTGAGATAGGAGTAAATCCACATCCATTTCTATAAACCTTCTAACCAAGCGACATACGCAGTCAGTCTTCCTGCCTAAATTTTATTTTTTACAGACATTCAACCTGACATACACAAAACCATATCCAGAAAACATTACATCGGCATTATTTTCAATGCTGAGCACATTAAAAAGAAATCGAATTAAGATCAACGCGACATTCAAATCTGGAGCAATCTAAGGACAGCAAACAATACATCCCCCTCCCCAAACCACACTATATTGTTGCACAACCACTCAGCCTCCCTTAGAAGCTTTCGCTGCCTGTGCAACTTGCTCTCTCACCAACACACTCTCCACCGATGCGATGGTGATTGGATGATAAAGAGATTTAAATTTTGCAAAAATTTGTTTAGCAAAAAATAATCCCTTTGGGGTTTTCGACAACTCAGCGTAAATCGGTAATATCAGCTTGAGTCGACCCACACGCCCTATGAAGGCACCCGCCTCCGGCCACGCAGCGGTATAACCACTACGGATCGCCAATGGATACCAACGCATCGCAATCTCGCCATTTGGCGTACCGGTGAAGTGGTAAGCTTCGTCAAGCTGCTTGAGTTGCTCAAGCTTGAGCGTCCCACCCATTCTGCTAAGAAAATAGACCCACTGCTGGGTACCCCAACCATCAGTCACCTGCCTATTCGGTAAGAGACCACTACCACTCCAAGCAATACGTGCACCATCCACATTGGCGAAACTCAGCGAACGCACCTTCTGAGCAATTGCCGGAATACCAGGGGCGTTCAGCCAACTATCCAATTCCTCGGTAGTAATCGCATTGGGATCTTGGGATAACAAATACTGCTTCAGATAAACGATAAAATCTTCGCTTGTCGCACTTTGAAACGCATGGCTGTCAAACCAACCACGTAGAAACGGATCGAACACCTCACGCCCAACACGTTGCTCAAGAAACTGTAGGAACCATGCCCCTTTCACATAAGCGATAGGACTCAGTGCATCATCCGGATCACGCTTGGTCAACGTCGACAGCACCAATTTTTGATCGGCTTTGGGAATATCCTTCAACGCTGCAAAAATATCCATTTGATCGACTTGACGCTCCATATCGGCCATCGTCTGACCGTACAGCGCCTCAGTAATGCGCGCTTGCACATAGGTCGTGAAACCTTCATTGAGCCAAATATCCTTCCACGAAGCATTAGTCACCAAATTGCCAGACCAACTATGCGCCAACTCATGTGCAATCAACGAAACCAGCGATTTGTCACCCACAATCACCGTTGGAGTGACAAAGGTCAGACGCGGATTCTCCATCCCACCAAATGGAAACGACGACGGCAATACCAACATATCGTAACGTCCCCAACGATACTGACCGTATAGCGTCTCGGCGGCAGCGATCATTTTTTCGGTATCCTCAAATTCCTTTGCCGCCTTATCCACCATAACCGGCTCGGCCCAAACACCAGAACGCGCAGAAATCGGCTTGAAGACCAAATCACCTGCAGCGATCGCCAACAGATAAGAGGGGATCGGCTCAGCCATTTTGAAGCGGTAATCGCCATCGCGTACTGCGTTGGGGTCGTTGTCGGCACTCATCAACACCATCACATCTGGACGCGAAACGATGTGGGCCTTGTAGGTAAAACGTACACCTGGGGTGTCCTGGAGCGGTACCCAACTGCGGGCATGGATCGCTTGAGATTGACTGAACATAAAAGGCAAGCGTTTGCCCTCCGTCATCGCCGGCTCCATCCATTGCAAGCCAGAAGCACTCGGAGCAGTCCGGTAAGTGACACGGATCTGGGTAGGCTGCGAAGGAGTCTCAATAACCAGTTTGCTACCCAATATTTTGTCGGCTGGGAATAAAACAAACTTAAGCTGATTCAAGTGCCCTTGGCCGTCGTCAACTTCAATCTTCTCAATGCTCAGCTCACGAGTATCAAGCACGATTTGCTTCGCATCCTTGTCCTTCCAGTCAAGCGAATAGGTCGCGGTACCAGCCAGCGTCTTCTTATCAAAATCCAGCTTAAGATCCAACGCCAAATGCTTAATGACGACCTTATCTGATTCGGCATAAGAACTTTCATCATGACGGCGAATATCGGCTTTCCCAACAGCAACGACATGTGCCGACATCGAAGATGGCACCACAGACGCGGACTGATTCGAGCAACCCACCATAACGATTGCTGCAAGTCCAAAAAGGCGCGGGATCAAAGGACACATGAACAACACCGATACAGGGAACAGCGGCGATTCTACTCCAGAGGTGTAATTCGCGCGCATTCACAACAAATAAAAAAGCGCATCACAAAAGGGAAACGCGCACTGATTGCCGCCACTAGCTGCACTCACTCAGGATCTGGAATCCAAAAACAGATGATGCGCTTCACTCAAGCGCAATTTTCTGCCTCACCCCCATCTACATCAACGATCTGCATTCGCCACGCATCCTAGATTCATCTCGCGCCAATGAGCATCACGAAGCAACATCAATATTTATATCCGGAATGAATCGCAACAATGCCACCGGTCAAATTCCTATAGCCACAACGCTCAAACCCAGCCGACCCCATCATCGCCTGCAACTCTTCCTGCGGTGGATGCTTCCGAATGCTCTCAGCAAGGTAACGATAGCTAGCAGCATCCCTAGCAAACAACCGCCCCAGACGCGGTAACACCTGGAAGGAATGGAAATCATAAATTGGCTTAAACCACTCGGCAGTTACTGCGGAGAATTCCAGTACCCTTGCCTGGCCACCCACCTTCAGCACACGGAACATCTCGCGCAGCGCTGCATCTTTGTCGGTCACATTGCGCAAACCAAAAGACATCGTCACCAAGTCGAAGCACTTATCCTGAAACGGCAGCGCTTCAGCGTTGCATTGCACATAGTCCAGACGAGCGACCACGCCACGATCAATCAGCCTATCCCGCCCAACGGACAGCATGCTGGCATTGATATCGCCAAGTACGATACTCCCCTCTGCACCAACCCGATTCTTCAATAGCATTGCGATATCGCCGGTGCCCCCTGCAAGGTCAAGCACACGGTCACCTGACTTCACCTGAGCAGTAGCGACGAAGTAACGCTTCCAGGCCCGATGAATACCCAGGCTCATCAGATCGTTCATCAAGTCATAGCGACGTGAGACCGAAGTAAACACCTCGGCAACCAGCGTCTTCTTGTCCTTGGCCGCAACCTGACGGAAGCCGAAATGGGTCGTGCTGGTTTTCTCGGAAGATTCACTCATATTGACCCCGATTATTGCACCGCCATCATAAGCCTGAGAAGGCCATATATTAATTAGTGTTCCAAACTTCCAGATACAGTCAAATCCACATCAAACCCATCGAAACCAAGACGACACCTAATGGTGAGCTACTTGCTACAGCCACAACTTCCACATGAACTCAAAACAAATACAGCCCTCAAACAGAGCAATCGGTTAATACCCTAGCACCACAATGCACGATTCACTGGATGATTGCATAGACTGAATGATCGTACAGATGTATATATAGATTGATACCCTGCTCACCTCATCCAAGGATGCTCACGATGCTGCCCCATCTAGGCAGCCTTCTACTCACTGGCCATTCCATCATCAGCCACACAATGGTAACGACCGAACGCGCCCCCTGGGTGATTACACAAATTCGCGACTATAACCACCCCTACGCCACCTCGAAAGCCGAATTAGACAGCAAAATGGCAAAGATGGCTGAGAGTCCATGCGATTTCTATCGTGGCACTGCCCACATCTTCTACCAAGACATGAAAACGTGGCCATCCTCGCAATGGAGCACTCCAAAAACAGGCTTCACATGGCTCAACGGCGACGCCCACCTAGGCAACTTCGATGCAACACGCAATAGCAAAGGAAATGTTGTGTTCGAGATCGCTGACTTCGACGAAGGCCACCTCGGCCAGTACATCTGGGATTTACGTCGACTCGCCGTCAGCATGGTTCTTGTTGGCCGTGACAACGGACTGAACGATGCCGACATCGAAAAAGCGATTGAAATAATGGTGCAGGCATACCTAAAAAAATGTCAAAATTCAGTAAAAGTAACGCGGAAAAACATTTCATACTCGACGCTGACAATACCAGCGGTGTCGTCGCGAAAACGATCAAAGCTGCCGACGCCAAATCGCGCCTCCAACTACTCGCCAAATACACCACACTCAACGGTAACAAACGCATCTTGTTGGACTTGCCTAACCTTGTCAGCGTAGATGCAAACACCCATAGCGGCGTGGCTGCAGCAATGGACAGCTACCTGGCCTCCATTCATCCATCCAAACGCTATGCTGCCGACTACTACACGATTAAAGACGTACGACAGAAACTCAGATCTGGCACCAGCAGCCTAGGTAAGCGCCGTCTATACGTACTCATCGAAGGTCCAAGCACCGCCACTGACGACGACGTCATCCTAGAATGGAAACAGGAAAGTCGCAGTGTGGTTGCCATTGCTGCACCAACACAGATGCCCGCCTCCATCTACCACAACCACGAGGGAGCGCGCGTAGCACGCACAGCTCAAGCACAGCTACTACATGCTGATGTGCTCATTGGCTATACCAGCATCGGCGACACACAATACTACGTGCATGAAAAATCACCGTATCAGGAAGATCTAGCGTCAGAAACACTCAATACAGCCGGAAAAATGACCATCGCCGCCCTCTATCTAGGTCAAGCGCTGGCCTCAGCACATACACTGGCCAACCAAGATAATGATCTGAGTGTGGTCGGATACAACATCGACAAGCAAATCCACAACACCGTCAGTCATAAAAAACAGTTAGAGAAAGAACTGCGACGGTTCGCATTTAACTACGCTACACAAGTCATGCTGGATTGGCGGGGCTTCGTCACGGCCTACCACGCTGGTACACCACTGTACTGATGCCCCCCACCACCAACCCGATGCGACGACTACGACAAGCTCGGGCTTTGAATAACGCTTGCATGTACATGGATAGTGCCATTGATGACAATGGTTAACAGCATCGTCCTCTACCAGATAGAGAACACCGTAGAATAACGATACGCCTCGCTGGCAAACAATGAAGATCGCACGATGCCTTGCACCCCAATAAAGACACAAGGCATCCGACATTACACATTACAAAATGTAACGACTCAGATCTGGATCCTTCACTAATTCCCCCAAATGCGCATTGACATAATCGGCATCGACCGTCACGGACTCGCCATCACGATCCGGAGACTCATAACTCAGCGTTTCCAACAATCGCTCCAACACCGTGTGCAAACGCCGCGCACCGATATTCTCCTGACGCTCGTTGACCAAATAAGCAATCTCGGCAATACGGTCAATCGCATCCTCTGTAAAATCAAGCGACACACCTTCCGTTTTCAACAATTCCTGATACTGCTTAGTGAGCGCCGCCTTCGGCTCTGTCAGGATACGGATAAAATCCGCTTTACTCAGCGCATCCAACTCCACCCGAATCGGGAAACGGCCTTGCAACTCCGGAATTAAATCGCTTGGCTTGGTGAGGTGAAAGGCACCGGAAGCAATGAACAAAATGTGGTTGGTCCTGATCGTGCCGTACTTGGTCGACACATTCGACCCCTCTACCAATGGCAGCAAATCGCGCTGCACACCTTCGCGACTCACATCACCGCCGCCAACAGTATCACCACGTTTAACGACCTTATCGATCTCATCAATAAAGACGATCCCATTCTGTTCGCAAGCTTCGATCGCTGCAGCACGGATTTCGTCTTCGTTGACCAGCTTAGCCGCCTCTTCTTCGATTAATAACGGGCGTGCCGCCTTGATCGCCAGCTTACGCTTCTGAGACTTGCCTCCCCCAATATTGGAGAACATCTGACGCAACTGCTGACCCATTTCCTCCATACCAGGAGGAGTCATAATGTCCATACTCACGTTGACAGCAACGTCCAACTCAATCTCGCGCTCTTCTAACTCACCGCTGCGCAACATACGACGGAACTTCGCCCTAGTCTCACTCTCATGCGCAGAGGGTTCTTGACGTATAGCATCGGCATCAGCATCAAAACCGATACCAACGCTACGACGCGGCAATAACGCGTCAAGAATGCGCTCCTCAGCGTACTCCTCAGCCTGAGTGCGTACACGCACCTTAGCTTGCTCACGATACATTTTGACTGCGGTATCAACCAAATCACGCCCGATTTGTTCCACATCCTTGCCAACGTAGCCCACCTCAGTGAAACGCGTCGCCTCGACTTTGACAAACGGTGCATTAGCCAAAGTTGCCAAACGGCGTGCAATCTCCGTCTTACCTACGCCCGTCGGACCGATCATCAAAATGTTCTTAGGCATCACCTCATTACGCAACTCCTCAGGCAACTGCATACGGCGCCAACGATTACGCAACGCAATTGCCACAGACCGCTTCGCGGCCTGCTGACCAACAATATGGCGATCAAGCTCCTGCACAATCTCGCGTGGCGTCATGGTTGAGGAAGTGAAATCAGTCTTAGAAGGCATACATAAACTCTAGATTGCGGCCGCAGCCATGCTGAATAACAAAGTAGAAGAGCCAAGCATCCCGTACTTATAACTCGTCAACCACCACATTACGATTCGTATAGATACAAATATTGCCAGCGATGCCAATCGCCTCGGTCGCGATGGTCCTCGCATCCAACGCAGTGTGTGCCATCAACGCACGCGCGGCGGAAAGAGCGTAGCTGCCACCAGAGCCAATCGCAACGATGCCATCTTCCGGCTCGATCACATCACCCGTACCACTGATCACCAACGAAGTTTCCTTATCGGCCACCACCAACAGCGCCTCAAGCTTTCCTAAACGGCGCTCAGTACGCCAATCTTTCGCCAGTTCCACTGCGGCACGGCTTAACTGACCATGTTTCTCCAGTTTGGCCTCAAACAACTCAAACAAAGTGAACGCGTCAGCCGCTGCACCGGCAAAACCGGCTAACACCTGACCATCACGCCCTAAACGACGCACCTTACGCGCATTACTCTTCATCACCGTGTGACCCAACGTCACTTGACCATCGCCGGCAATAGCAACCTTATCGCCACGGCGTACACAAACGATCGTCGTCGCATGAAAAACATTAGACATCTGACTGGATTCCATGGAGCCTCCAAAGATTTTCTTGAAAATGGGGATGCCTAACGACGCTTCAAGCCACACTGCTGCAACCCTTCAGCTCCCCCGTGCCCAACACACTGCCTGCATACAGAGGTCCCACGGTTTTACCACACCGCCATGCACACCCCATGAAGGCAGCGGAATCAACGCATCACGGTAAAATGCAGCTTCTATCCAGGCATTTTAACGACTATTCAACCCAACTCTTAACCACCTGAACGCCTGGAAATGCTCTACACAAAGTGCATTGCTTAGAAAAAAGCACTCCAAACATACCCAAATGTCATGCTCAACCATGCCAACCGCCAGATCTGGCACGTTTTAATGAGTCCTTGGTAAACCCCTCTTGAAATATTCCGCCTGATTGGCCCAATCACCTACCAACTCGACCTGGCCCAATGTCTTGACCTTTCTCAGCTTGTATCACGCATATCCCAGCACACCCCAGTGATATACGCATTGAACCTCTGATTCCAAATGACATTCATCCATGCCCCTCAGGGCTGATTGATTCACCTACCCATACAACACACTGTTGATAATGCCTAAGAAATACAGCACACACCCACACACTCAGCGCGCCTTACGCCGCGCACGCGGATGCGCAGCGTCATAAACCTTGGAAAGGTACTGAAAATCCAAATGAGTGTAGATCTGGGTCGTCGTAATGTCCGCATGGCCTAACAACTCCTGCACACCACGCAAATCACCGGACGACTCAAGCAAATGACTGGCAAAACTATGGCGCAACATATGCGGATGCACGTGCTTGGCCATACCCTGACGCTGAGCCAACTGCTTAATCCGCACCTGAACAGCACGCGCAGAAATCGGTCCACCGTAACGTCCAGGGAACACCGGCTGTTGCGCTCCACCACCACTACTAGCACACCATTCACGAAGCGCAGACAACGCATATGAACCGACAGGCACCACACGCTGACGACTACCCTTGCCCAACACGCTCACCAAACCAGCATCCAGATCCAACCCATCCCAACGCAATCCGCACAACTCACTCAAGCGCAAGCCAGAAGAATAAAACAACTCTAATAGCGCACGATCACGCAATCCAAGCGGCGTATCCGTTGGGATCTGAACAAAAGAGACCGCTTCATCCGCATCCAATATGCGTGGCAGCTTACGCAGTGCCTTCGGAGCACGCAGCCCAGCAGCCGGATTGACAGCAATGTGGCCACGTTTCACTAACCATGTATAAAAACCACGGCACGCCGACAAACGCCGCTGCAGACTCTTGGCCGACAAACCACGACGGTGCTCAGCAGAAACGAAAGCCTGCAACTGCGCCCTATCCAGCGCAACAACCTCACCCACTGCCTGTTGCCCCCCCCAGGCAATGAGCGCACCGATATCACGCCGGTAAGCATCCAAGGTATGCGATGACATACCCCGCTCCACATGCAAGAAAGCGAAGAAATCGTCAACCAACCTACTCATACTCTCTCGCTGCGGTAGCCATGTCAGACATCGAAACGCTTTAGCGCATCGAACAACGCCTGCCCCATCATACGTAGAAACAACGTCCCCATCCCCGGATAAAAGCGATTGGGATCGTAACTACCAATTGCGATCAACCCCAACCCAGACAAGGGAAATAACGCACTGGATTGCACCTGGTTGGCCTCTTCGGCATACAACAACACCTGCTTATTGGTGTTGAGCCGACCACAAATCGGCTCACCATCCCGCAAGCAATCACGGAACGGCACAAGCCGCACATCATCGGACTCAATCACCTGCAACCAAGCCGCATGCAGCCCTGCAACCGGGCGCAGCAATACCAAGCGGACACAATCACCATTAAAATCCTCAGCTAACGAAGCGACTAATACCCGTAACGTGTCCGCAGCACTCCTCTGGCGCATCAACGTCAGAGTCAATTGATGAGTACGCATGGCCAACTGCTCGTTCGCCTGTGCATTGCCCGTCAATGCAGCAAGTCGGCGCGACAACTCACGGTTCTTCTCACGCAACACCTCAAGTTGGTAACTGGCTAAAGAGGCCGTAGAGGCATTTTCACGAGGCACCACCAACGTCAACGCCAAATCAGGGAACTGCTTAAGAAAAGCGGGATGCCGACGCAGCCAAGCAGCCACGTCGTATGCACAGATCTTATCCTTCACCTCACTCATCCGTACCACACTCCATCAAACACACACCTTGCCGGACCAGACAACGTCACTGGCCCACCGGAAACTGGCCACTGCACACGCAACGTGCCCCCTGGTAGAACAACACGCACATCACGTCCAACCCTGCCACGCTGCATCAGCACAACTGCTGCCGCACAAGCACCACTGCCACACGCCAACGTTTCTCCAGCACCACGCTCATACACACGCAACCGTACCAAACCAGGATCAATCACCTGGACAAAACTGACATTCACTGACTCCGGAAACGCAGAATGCTGCTGCAAGAGCGGCCCGATCCGTTCGACAGGTGCCACATCAATCAAATCGACCTCAACCACTGCATGCGGATTCCCCATTGATACCGCACCACAACACAGCACCTCACCCTGTAGCGACAACACATACTCTCCCAAGGCATTGGGAAATCCAGACAAAGGAATACGCTCAGGCTCGAACACTGGCAGACCCATCTCCACCGCATACTCATCTTTACCTATGCAGCGAACCGAATGCGTCTGTACCGGACTGTCAATCAAGAAATGCTCGGTCGCAACGGAACCATCACGCACCAACCAAGCAGCGACGCAACGTGCACCATTACCACATTGCTGCGCCGCAGACCCATCCGCATTCCAGATACGGTAAGCGGCAAACACCCCGACACCACGCGGCGGCTCAATAGCGATAACCTGATCACACCCAATACCAAAGTGGCGATCAGCCAACCAAGCGACCAACGCCGCATCCGGCGGCGGTGTCCCATCACGCAAATCCAAAACGACGAAGTCATTACCAGCCCCTTGCATCTTGGTGAAATGCAAAGGACATCGCACGCTCTCAACCCCCATCGTCTTGCATCACCGGGACCGAACAGGCTTTGCAGTCGGCGGCGGGCTAGCTCCCTTATCCCCCTGAGATTTAGCCTTAGGCAACGACAACGGCTGCTCTGGCACATTGACCGGTTTCTGCGGCATCACCAACGCCCCCTTGTTACCACATGCGGTAAGGACAAAAAGAGCGGCACCAACCAAGATACAACGGGAAAAAACAATAGGCACTCTACTCATCATGCAAGTATATCTACGGAAACCAAGCGCAACCCGACGAGCATACAATGAAGAAAGACGCCAAGCATCACAACATGCAACAACGTCCTCCCACTTCACTTCACTTCACTTCACTTCAAGATGGTGAAGTACGAAAGCATAGGACTCAGCCAATTCCTGGTAACGCCTGAAACGCCCAGACTTCCCACCATGACCGGCATCCATATTGACTCTGAATACAATCGGAAAAGTCCCCGTATTCTCATCACGCAGCTTAGCCACCCATTTAGCCGGCTCCCAATACTGCACCTGTGAATCCCATAACCCCGTGCCAACAAACAACGCTGGATAAGCCTGATGCACCACGTTGTCGTAAGGCGAATACGTCAACATGTAATCGTAATAAGTCTTCTGCTCAGGATTACCCCACTCATCGTACTCATTGGTGGTCAACGGAATACTCGGGTCCAACATCGTCGTCACTACATCAACAAATGGCACCTGCGCCACGATCACACGGTAATCACTCGGCGCCTGATTAGCCACCACACCCATCAACAAACCACCGGCACTACCACCGGCCGCGGCCACACGTCCCTTGGCGGCATATCCCTGCGCAACCAATTCCCGCGTCACATCAATAAAATCATTAAACGTATTCTGCTTATGCAGCAACTTACCATCGTCATACCACTGCCGGCCCATCTCCTGACCACCACGGATGTGCGCAATCGCGTAGACAACACCACGATCAAGCAAGCTGGCCACTGGCAAATTAAACCCTGGATCTGTGGACAAACCGTAACTGCCATACGCGTACTGATACAGCGCAGCAGTGCCGTCTTTCTTAAAACCTTTGCGATACACCAGCGACACTGGCACCTTCACACCATCCCGCGCAGTCACCCACAGACGCTCCGTGACGTACTGCGACGGATCGTAACCAATCACAGGCTGCTGCTTGAGTTGACGACGCTCACCAGTACGCACGTTGAACTCATAAGTCGTCGCCGGAGTCGTTAACGAAGTATAGGTATAACGCAGCCACGGATTGTCCGGCTCGGGATTCTCAGAAAGACCCATTGAGTACGCCGGCTCATCCGCAGCAACATCAGTGTGTTGGCCATCAGCCTTGAGCAGACGCACCCGCTCCAAGCCCTGAGAACGCTCTTGGATCGCAGTAAAACCGTCGAACAGCTCAAAATCCTCAATAAAGACTGCTGGATCGTGCACGACCAAGTCACGCCACTGACTACGCAAAGTCGCATCACTGGGTGCAGTGACCAACTTGTAATTTTTGGCACCGTCGGCATTCGTGCGGATCACCCAACGACTGTCAAAATGATCTCCCCCATATTTCACGTCGCGCTCACGCCGAGCCAACACGACAAACCCCTTCGACAGATCCGCAGGTGCATAACGCATTTCGGAAGAAACCGTGCTTTCCATAGAAACCACAATGTATTTCTCATCACGCGTACGTTCGATGTCCATATAGAAACTATCGTCGTGCTCCTCATAAACCACCACATCGGTACTGACAGGGGTACCAAGCACATGCTTTTTAACACGCTTAGTCAGCAGCGTTTTAGGATCATTCTCAATGTAGAACAACGTCTTATTATCGTCAGCCCAAACCACGCTAGACGACGCACCATGGATTTCATCCTGATAAAGCACCCCAGTCTCCAGATTTTTGAAGCGAACCGTATACTGACGTCGACCCACACCGTCCTCGGCCCAAGCCAACAGATGAGTATTAGGACTCACCTCAGCATGAGCCACACTGAAGTAACTCTTACCTGCAGCCAACGCGTTAACGTCCAGTAATACTTGTTCACCAGCAAAGTCACCGGACGCATTCGCCGCCAGAATCACGGCAGCATCAAGCCCAGAACCATCTTTGCGACGCGCATGAATCGGATAATCCTTACCGGATTCAAACCTGGAATAGTAAAACCAACCGTGTTTCCGGTACGGAACACTGGCATCATCCTTCTTGATGCGAGCAACAATCTCCTTATACAAGGTCTGCTGTAACGGCTTGAGTGGTTCCAACACCTTGTCGGCATACGCATTTTCAGCGTTCAAATAACTCAACACCACCTTGTTCGTACGCGTGTCATCACGTAACCAGTAATAATTATCATTGCGGATTGCGCCAAACGGCGCTTTGATCGCATGGGCATGCTTAGCGATATCAGGAGGGAGAGGAGCACTTACAACAGCAGTAGTCACGTTCATCAGGCCGAAAAATAAGAAGGGAAGTTTGATCGTCATAGCTGAAGTTTCAATGGATTTCAGCCTTTCACGCAAGGGGAAACAGTCGAGACACTCTAGTTCCATTAAACGATCCTCGTTCCGATAACGAACCGGAACCACATTGCACACTGCAACGGCCTCGCTCTTCACCGCTCTTAATAAACACACTTTTCCGAATTAAAATTAATTAAACAACCATAGAATGCAACACCGATTAAATGAGATATTCAAAAACAAACCAACACTCTTAGCAATCCAAATCTCAACCCTATCCTCTTTTCTACCGAACTCACTGCACACAAGAAAAATAAAAAAGAAACAGCATTTAAACTACTGATACTGTACACATCGCATCGACACGGCTCCATTTAAAAAACAAAATACACCAAAATACCAATCAGTAAATCACCGCACATACACCCGTTTCATATTCAATAGAAGCACCTATATACCCAAATACCTTGAATACGGGCATAGACTTTCCCACAACAACCACACCCGGAGCGCACCCCGTGGAATCACCAGAAAAATGAGTACATATATTCCGATAACACAAAATTCACACATCCCCCACACCTCCTACCCATCCATGATGGTCGCTCCAATTCAGTGTGATTCAAACTATCAATACACACCACTCACAAACCTTTAGTCCCATAACATGTGAACCAATGACTTCAATAAAACCGGCAGCCTGCCCCCTCATCCTGTGTGAGTCGGACATGGAGCTACGACGTATTCAAAACAAAATAAACACATCACGTAGACTGATAACTACACCCATCAACCACCCTTAAGACCACATTAATCCTTCCTGACCCTTCAACGCTTGGGCTGAAGCATCGTGTGAGTACAGTGATCCGAACCGCATAAACACGCCCAGATCTTTTTCAGTCGCGCCGTATGGCGCTCTGCCAACACAATCCCATAGTTATAAGTCAGCTCCTCACCAGAAGCGATATCACGGATCGCCTGGATAAATATCTTGTCTTTACGTCGGTTCCCGCCCGTATCCTCCTCAACCACTGCCTCGCAATTCGGAGAACAACTATGATTGATCCAACGCGCAATGTTCCCAGCATCATTGGCATCAATCACATAATCATCATTCAACGTAAACAAAAACGTATGACCACTCTCAATGTGGCCATGACTATTGGCATCAACCGCAGCATGCGTACGGATGCGCCCCTTATATTCAATAATGCGCTCACCCTGATGGATCGACACCACAGCAAACACACCGTTGCCGTGGATACGGGACTTGCGAGCGACGATCCTACGGGACATCAATACCGTCCTTTATACAAAATGTGCATTGCAGACTAGATATATCAACACAGCAACTCTGGCACCCAAAGCACATCAATACAACACACACGGAAAGTCGATTGGCGCGCACATCTGGAAAGCGTACAATTTCTGTCCGCTTTAAACATTCACACACCATTGCATGCTGCGTGTTACCAAACTGACCGACTACGCAAGCGTCGTACTGACCGTACTAGCCGCACACCCCGGCGTGGTCCTCAGCGCCAACGAACTCGCCGAACACTCTGGTTTGGAACCACCCACCGTAAGCAAAATTCTCAAACCGCTATCGCAAGCTGGCCTCGTCGCAGGACGGCGCGGCGCTTACGGCGGCTATCGGCTAGCACGCACCCCAGGGGAGATCACCCTGATCCAAATCGTTGAAGCCATCGAAGGACCATTGGCCATCACCGAATGCAGCCAAGACCACAACCAATGCAGTATCACCCACCAGTGCGGCATCCGCTCAAACTGGCAACTGATCAACACCCTGATTGCCCAAGCACTACGCAGCATCACCCTGGCACAAATGCTGGCTCCCCTCCCCGCTTTTTCTACTCACAGCCAGCCGCGCACCATCGCCGCCAGCATCACAACCACCTGACACAAGCAAACGACAGAACCATGGCTACTGACATCGCCACCCCACAGAACGCCGAGATTCTCGAACGCCTGGACAGGCGCTACGAAGCCGGCTTCGTGACCCAAATTGAATCCGACTCGCTACCGCCTGGTCTCAACGAAACAATCATCCGCGCCCTATCGGCCAAGAAACACGAGCCAGAATGGATGACCGAATGGCGTCTGGCAGCCTACCGTCACTGGCTAAACATGCCGATGCCAGAATGGGCAAAACTCCACATCGCGCCGATCGACTTCCAAGCACTTAGCTACTACTCCGCCCCCAAAGGTCCGAAGTACGCCTCCCTTGACGAAGTCCCCAAAGAACTATTGGATACCTACGACAAACTCGGCGTACCACTGCACGAACGTGCCAGATTGGCCGGCGTCGCAGTGGATGCGGTATTTGACTCCGTATCACTCGGTACCACCTTCCGCAAAGAATTAGCCGAAAAAGGCATCATTTTCTGCTCGATCTCCGAAGCCATCCAAGAACACCCAGATCTGATACGCCAGTATCTGGGCAGCGTCGTACCCGTTCGAGACAACTACTTCGCTGCACTAAACTCGGCAGTCTTCTCTGACGGCAGCTTCGTCTTTATCCCAAAGGGCGTCCGCTGCCCAATGGAATTAAGCACCTACTTCCGCATCAATGCCGGCCACACCGGACAATTTGAACGCACCTTGATCGTGTGCGAAGAACAAGCCTACGTCTCCTATCTAGAGGGCTGCACAGCCCCAATACGCGACGAAAACCAACTTCATGCAGCGGTCGTCGAACTGGTCGCCCAAGAAGATGCAGAGATTAAATACTCCACCGTACAAAACTGGTACCCAGGCGACGAAGCAGGCCGTGGCGGCATTTATAACTTCGTCACCAAACGCGCCGAATGCCGCGGCGCGCGCAGCAAAGTAATCTGGACCCAAGTTGAAACCGGCTCAGCGATCACTTGGAAATACCCATCCTGCGTCTTGCTAGGCGACGACTCAACCGGTGAATTCCACTCCGTCGCACTGACCCGCCACCATCAACAAGCCGACACCGGCACCAAGATGATCCACATTGGCAAACGCACCAAAAGCAAAATTGTCAGCAAAGGGATCAGCGCTGGACATGGACAAAACACCTACCGTGGTCTCGTCAAAATCGACCGCAACGCAGAGGGCGCACGCAACCACACCCAATGCGACTCACTGCTCATCGGCAAACAATGCGGCGCCCACACCTTCCCCTACATCGAAGTGAAACACCCAAACGCCACCGTCGAACACGAAGCCACCACATCCAAAATCAGCGACGACCAACTCTTCTACTGCCGCGCACGCGGTATTGCCGAAGAAGATGCTGTCTCGATCATCGTCGACGGCTTCTGCAAACAAGTGTTCCGCGAACTACCAATGGAGTTCGCCGTCGAAGCGAAAAAACTACTCGACATCTCATTGGAAGGATCTGTCGGCTAAATCAACACCAGTGGATGGGGTATCCCTGAGTCCCGGACGCGCTCTAAAACCCAAACACTCCATCCACTCCAACAACGCATCCAAACCGCCTCAGTCCCATAAAAACGTATCAGCGGACACAAGCTCATCCTATAGACATCATGACTATGCTGAAGATCGACACCCTCCATGCCTCCGTCGCCGGCAAGGAAATCCTCAAAGGCCTTTCCCTGGACATCGCACCTGGCCAAGTGCATGCCATCATGGGACCCAACGGTGCCGGAAAATCCACCCTAGGTCACATCCTTGCTGGCCGCGACGGCTACGACGTCACCGCAGGTCAAGTGACCTTCGACAATCGCCCCCTGCTCACACTCCAACCAGAAGAACGCGCCGCCGCTGGATTATTTCTAGCATTTCAATACCCCGTGGAAATTCCTGGAGTGAACAACACCTACTTCCTACGCTCAGCACTCAACGCACAACGCAAAGCACGCGGTGAAGAAGAACTTGACTCAATACAATTTCTCAAACGTGTCCGAGAAAAACTCGCGGTACTGCATCTGAAAGACGAACTGCTGCACCGCGGCGTCAACGAAGGATTTTCCGGCGGAGAGAAAAAGCGCAATGAAATCTTCCAACTCGCCGTCCTCGAACCCAAACTCGCCATCCTAGACGAAACCGACTCAGGCCTAGACATCGACGCACTGAAAACCGTCGCCGATGGCGTCAACGCCCTGCGCTCACCGGAACGCGCATTCCTGGTCATCACCCACTACCAACGCCTGCTCGACTACATCAAACCCGACGTTGTACACGTACTTGCCGAAGGTCGCATCGTAGAAACCGGCGGCCCTGAACTGGCACTGGAATTAGAACAACATGGCTACACCTGGTTGAAAAATCGTGTCATCCCCACCAGCGAAACAATGCCTCCCTCCCCCCATGATCCACACACCGACACACCCAGACTGAAGGCACCAACACCGCGGGAAAATGTCTGATGAACCCCCTCCTTGACTCCCTGGCCGCCGCCTTCCAAAACGACGGTGACATCACCCGCCGCCAAGCACTGGAGGACGCACGTCGCGACGGCTTACCCGACCTACGCAGCGAAACGTGGAAATACACATCACTACGTACACTGGAACGCCGCCACTTCACCCAAGCACCTACTGCCGCAACAGCGATTGATCCTACATGGCTGAACACCATCCCGACACCGCGCCTGGTCTTCGTCAACGGTCGCCATAATCCCAACCTGTCCAACCTCTCTGGCTTGCCACAAGGCATGACCTTACACCCCCTGTCAGCCCCCCGAGAGAACAAGACAAAGGACTGCACCGCAGCCCCCCCCATTTCAAACACAGAGATGAGACATTTGCCCGACTCAACACCGCACTCGCCGACGAAGGAGTACTGCTACGTGTCCATCAAAACATCACCGTCAACACACCCATCCACCTCATCTTTATTACTCCAGCAGGTGAAATAGACCACGCCTGGCACCTACTCAACCAGATCGAACTGCACCGCGGCGCATCACTGCAACTCATCGAACACCAACTCCATACCGGCCACGCCGCCCACCTCAACAACGTCCTCACCCGCATTCATATCGCACCGGGCGCATGCCTGGAACATGCCCGCCTGCAAAACGATGCTACCGCCACGACCTCATTCCTGCGCACCGACGCAGTGCTCGCACAGGACGCTGAATACCGCCGTGTCGATGTAGAACTCGGCGCAAAACTGTCACGCCATGAACTCAACGTACGTCTTGAAGGCGACAACGCCCGCCTGACCGCCAACGGTATCCTGTTAGGCCACCTCACACGCCATCTAGACACCCGCCTGCACATCGAACATATCGCCCGCAATACGGCAAGCGAACTGCTATGGCGCGGCATCGGAACCGACCGCAGCCGCGTCGTATTTCATGGCGGCATTCACATCCATCAAGGCGCCGACGGCAGCGACGCCCGACTATCGAACAAAAACCTACTGCTCTCAGCAAACGCAGAGATCGACACACAACCTGTGCTGATCATCAACGCAGACGAAGTTCAGGCTGCACACGGTGCCACCGTCGGCCAACTCGACCCACAAGCCCTGTTCTACCTACGCACCCGCGGCATCCCACACACCACCGCACAACAGCTCCTCAGCGCAGCGTTCTGCCACGAACCACTAACCCTGTTAGACAGCACCCTAGCCGACATCCTGCGCGCACCACTGAATCACGCACTGAACAGCACATGGACCGTATAAACACCTCCGCAGCCCCCCCCACATCCCCCGATTGGGAACGCCTGCGTGCCGACTTCCCCCTACTGCAACGCCACGTACACGGAAAACCGCTGATCTATTTCGACAACGCAAATACCGCACAAAAACCCCAGGCAGTGATCACTGCCACCGACACCTTCTACCGCCGCCACAACGCCAACATCAGCCGTGCCGTACACACACTAGGCACCGAAGCCACAGAAGCCTACGAAGCCACACGAGCAGCACTGGCAACCCTACTTAACGTCCCCATGCACGAACTGGTGCTATGCAGCGGCACGACCTTCGCCATCAACCTCATTGCCTACTCATGGGCACTGCCACGACTGCGTACCGGCGACGTGATCCTAGTCTCACGGATGGAACACCACGCCAACATCGTCCCCTGGCAATTGATCGCTGAACGTACCGGCGCACGTATCCAAGTCGCCGACATCCTGCCTAACGGCACCTTGGATCTAGATGCCCTGCATACCCTGATGACACCCCAAGTCAAACTGCTGGCCATCACGCATGTGTCCAACGTCCTGGGCACCGTTAACCCGATACACGACATCTGCCGCCAAGCACGGCAACGCGGCATTACGACCGTCGTCGACGGCTCCCAAGCGGCACCACATCGCCACATTAATATTCCGGCCATCGGCTGCGACTTCTATGCCATCACCGGACACAAACTCTACGGCCCCACAGGAACCGGAGCATTATGGGCACGCCGCGAACACCTCCACATCATGCCGCCATTTCTAGGTGGCGGAGAAATGATTAAAGAAGTGAGTTTTGACGGTACCCTCTTCAACACCCCACCACATAAATTTGAAGCAGGCACCCCCAACATTGCCGGCTTCATCGGCCTCAGCGCCGCCGTAGATTACGTGCGTCGTATCGGAATCGACCAGATCGAAACACGCGAAACAGAACTACTGGCGCATCTCACCGAAGAACTACAGAAAATCGACGGCATGCGACTCTTCGGCACCGCACCCAACAAAGCCGCCGTGGTTTCCTTCATGATCGAAGGCACACACGCCCACGACCTGGCCACACTGCTCGACCTGGAAGGCGTTGCCGTACGCTCTGGTCAACACTGTGCACACCCCCTCCTGCAATACTACGGAGTGACCGCCACCTGCCGCGCCTCACTGGCGTTCTACAACACTCACGAAGAGATAGAACGCTTCATCACGGCCCTGCTCAAAGTACGCAAACTACTAGGCTGACCCGCATCCCTGCATCTCCCCTGACGCCTCACCACCACGGCACCATTCCACAGCACGACAATACTTGCCCGAACACATTTGAAAAATTTTTTGGAACCCACCCATGAATGACACTTGGACCTTCGTATGCACTGACACCGAACTCCTACCCGGCGAAATGAAAACCGTCTGCGACGACATCACCGGCACCCCCATCGTCGTGTTCAACATTGATGGCGAACTCTACGCCCTAGAAGACCGCTGTAGCCACGAAGATTACCCACTGTCACCAGGCCACTTTGACCCAACCACCGGCAGCATTGAATGCCCACTCCACAGCGCCTGTTTCGACATACGAAACGGCCAACCACTGTGCGCTCCGGCCTACACCCCAGTGATGCAATTCCCCGTCAAACGGGAACAAACCACTATCTGGACCCGTGACAACCGCTGATCGCCCCTCCCACATCGCTGTCGATCACACCACGCATGATTCACAGCACACACAACCTCAATAGCCCACGACTAAGAGAGCATCATGCCCAGCAAATCGCCCACACAGGACACATAACAACACTAGAAAAAGAACACGCCTGCCCATCAATAGCAACACCATCACTGCTGAAACAACACCCCTGACCTTGTCATCCAACACAATCATTGCCCTATTGAGTGACAGTCCCCCAAAATAACCAACAGAGCGCGGATTCAAGACAGAATCAAACGACTCAAACAGATCCCAAGAATAGAAAGAACACTTCCGTCCCAATCAGAATGGCTAAAAGTAAATACCAACTCAAAGATAAACGACGATAACAGCGCTTATCTAACAAAACAGACACACACCATTAACATAAGATCATCCGTTCTGTTATCTCTACTTCACTCACCACCTGATCCTACTCACTACCCCGGCATAAAAATGCTGGATGCATCCACAGACTGCGAATTCCGTGCTGTCCTTCGATGACACAACATCCTTTGAAAATCCTCCATACCGAGGCTGCAACCGGCTGCGGAGGCGAGGAAATTTACATTTATCGTCATATGCTCTCCATGCAGGCCCAAGGGCACCACATGGCGCTGCTCTGCCAACCCGGCGCTCCCCTGTCAACAATGGCACGTAACGCGGGGCTGCCGGTCTACCACATCAACATGCATAGCCCTTGGCGCATGCTCAACGGCATTCACACCGTCCAACACCTGCTCAAACGCGAGACATTCGACGTGGTCAATACCACCAGCCACGTCGATACATTGATCGCCGCTGCCGCTGCACGCCTAACGCGCACGCGCCTCATTGTCCGCTCTCGGCACCTGATGACCCCGATCAAATCACGACTCACCTACACCCATCTGCCGCATCGGGTCATCACCGTCAGCCAACATGTACGTGAACTACTCATCAAACAAGGGATCCAACCCACCCACATTGGTATCGTCCCCCCGATCACCGCGCAGCCACCGTGGATGGACACCGACCCAGAACACGCATGGCAACGCCTGCAACAGACGCGACACGTAGTACGTACAGAACTAGGATTCAACGACAACGACATCATTGTCGGCTGCGTCGCAGTACTGCGCGAAGCCAAAGGACACTGTGAACTGCTGGACGCCATCGCACCGTTATGCCAAGCCAACCCACGCCTGCATTTGGTCATTGCCGGAGACGGTGAACCCGTGATGCAACATCTACTGGCGCGCCGCAAAACACTCACACTAGAAACGCAAATCCACCTACTGGGTTACCGGCACGATGCACCACGCCTCATGAGCGGTTTTGACATCTTTGCACTTGCCACCCAAAAAGAAGCCGCAGGCACCGTATTTCTGGAAGCCGCCCAAGCCGGTATCCCCATCATCGCCACCCGCGTTGGCGGAGTACCAGAAATGCTCCAAGAAGGTACCAATGCAATCTTGGTAACACCCGGCAACCAAACGGCACTGACAAACGCACTACATACCTTAGTCACCAACAACCAGCAATGCCACTCCATGGGTCGCGCCGGCTGGGATTGGATTCGCAAAAGCCCTGTGTTCAGCGCAACAGGGCACGCAAAGACCACCGAACAATACTATCTAAAGTGGTTACAGGAGCTTGGCAAATGAGCCGTGCAACAGCCGTCCCTGTCCTCATGCACCATCACGTTTCACCATCAACGGGCATGATCACCGTCTCCCCGGAACACTTTGAAAGCCAGATTGCATGGCTGGCGAATGACGGCTGGACCTCACTCACCCTGGAGCAATACGCCGGCTTTCTCGCCGGTCAACCCGTGCCGCACAAATCGATCGTGATTACCTTCGACGACGGCTATCTGGATAACTGGGTCTACGCACATCCGATCTTGCAGAAATACCACATGCATGCCGTCGTTTTCATTGTCACCAGCTGGATTAGCGATGGCCCAGCGCGTCCCCATGCTGGACAATCCGGCGCGATATTGCCCACAACGCCAAACCACCATGCGTGCGAAACAGCCATCCTGCATGAGGGGCGCACCGACGAAGTGATGCTACGTTGGAGCGAAGTGCAAGCAATGATCGCCGCAGGCACCTTTGAGGCACATTGCCATACACACACCCATACACGCTGGCTAACACTACAACTCAGCCGCGCCCAACGACGCGAAGGTCTCGACCGGGACCTCATCACCGCACGTACAGTACTGCAACAACGCCTAGGCAACGTCTCCAACACACTGTGCTGGCCATACGGCGACTTCGATGCAGACCATATCGAAATCGCACGCGCCCATGGCTTTCGCTATTTCCACACCACACATCCCTTTGGACGCAACGTCATTGGCGGCAACCCAGAACACATCTACCGCTTCGCGCTCCGTAACCGCCCGGGGCACTGGCTGCGCAAACGCATCGCGCTCAGCTACCACCCACTCATTGCACCATTATTCAACCGCTTCAAAAGCCATAAAAAAGGCATGCAGCCGGGTCCATGAGATACAACACTCCCACCATGACCAAAGCTGCTTCAAGAAAAGAAATAAAACCTCGTGGCCTTGGCTGCAACAACGAAAGACATCCAATTCACGCCGCGTCACGGACCACATCGGCAAGCCTATCAAGCGTCTGCTGCATGAGTACAACGTCATCGGCTTCGACAGTGATACGCACCACCGGCTCGGTGCCGGAAGGGCGCAAAAACACCCGTCCCCGACCCTGCACCGCCGCTTGCGCTTCAACCAATGCTTGACGTACTTCCGGCATCTCGACTGCAGCCCTGGCTGGACCAGACCAACACACATTGACCGTCTTCTGCGGCACCTTATGTAAACCCAACAGTGCCTGACTCAACGTCAGCCCCTCATGACGCAACACTTCCAACACCTGTAATGCACTGACGATACCATCACCCGTGGTTGCGCGATCCAAACATAACAAGTGACCGGATGCCTCACCGCCTAGCACCCCTCCACTCTCAACCAATGCCTGATGCACATAACGGTCACCCACCCTCGCACGTATAAAGGGGATCCCAAGGGTCCCCAACGCCTGCTCTAAACCATAGTTACTCATCAACGTCCCAACCACTGTGCCCTTTAAACGACCACTAGCCCGCCAAGCACGCGCCAGCACATACAACAGGTCGTCTCCATCCACAGTCCGGCCTTGGGCATCCGTCATCAGCACCCTGTCACCGTCACCATCGAAGGCAATGCCCAAATCAGCACCGCTCTCACGCACTGTGGCAGCGAGAGTCTCCAAGTGAGTAGAGCCAACACCGGCATTGATATTCAAACCATCCGGATCGACACCAATCGTCACTAACTCCGCACCTAATTCGCGAAACAGCATCGGTGCGATGTGATACGTGGCGCCATGCGCACAATCCAATACCAACTTCAACCCGCGCAGCGTAAAACCACGCGGCACACTTGCCTTACTGAATTCGATATAGCGGCCAATTGCATCACGTGTACGCTTGACCTTCCCCAAATATTCAGAGTCAACGGTCAGGAATGGCGCCTCAATCGCCGCTTCAATCGCCGCTTCTGTCGCATCGTCGAGCTTTTCACCCATCGCGGAAAAAAACTTGATGCCATTGTCATCATGAGGATTGTGGGATGCGCTGATCACCACACCAGCATCAGCCCGCAACGTATTGGTCAAGAAAGCAATCGCAGGTGTTGGCATCGGGCCGATCAACTGCACATCAGCGCCAGCGGCCACCAAACCTGCCTCAAGAGCAGACTCAAACATATAACCGGAGATACGCGTGTCCTTACCAATTAACACCATCGGACGGGTATCACGGCCCTGAGCAAGCACTCGGCCAAGCGCGTTACCCAGGCGCAATACAAAATCAGCAGAAATCAACCCCTGGCCAACGCGGCCACGGATGCCATCGGTACCAAAATACCTGGACACCCTCATTGCCCCCGCATCGCCTGTGATGGGCTATCGGGCCTGGGATAACGCATCATTAACGCCATCAGATCCGCAAGACGGTCGCGTAATTCACGACGATCGCAAATCTGATCAATGCCTCCATGCGCAAGCAGAAATTCCGAGCGCTGAAAGCCTTCTGGTAACTTCTCGCGTACCGTCTGTTCAATCACACGAGGACCAGCGAAACCAATCAAAGCCTGCGGTTCGGCAATATTAATGTCACCAAGCATGGCGAATGAAGCCGACACCCCTCCCGTCGTCGGATGCGTCAACACCGAAATGTAAGGCAATCTGGCTTGGCGCAAGCGCCCCAACATAGCGGACGTTTTAGCCATCTGCATCAGCGAAAAAAGGCCCTCTTGCATACGCGCCCCACCACTGGCGGAAAAACAAACAAACGGACACTTATGCTCAATGGCCGCCTCCACAGCGCGCGCAAAACGCTCGCCCACCACCGAACCCATTGATCCACCCATAAAGGCAAAATCGAATGCGGCAGCCACCAACGATTTTTGCTTGAGCAACCCATGCATCACAATCAAGGCATCATATTCACCACTGCTCTTCTGGGTCGCCTTGATGCGCTCGGCGTACTTTTTTTGATCTTTGAACTTGAGCACATCCGTGGGGCCAAGACGCCCGGCAATCTCAGTCGTTGACAATGGATCAAACAACGCCGATAGACGCATCCGCGCACGGATCGGCATATGATGGCCGCACTTCGGGCACACCTGAAGATGTTCTTCCAACTCTGGACGATACAACGCAACGCCACAGCCGCTGCACTTCTCCCAAAGCCCTTCAGGAACACCACGCTTTTTGTTCGCAGTATTTTCGGTACGAATGCCAGAAGGCATCAATTTGCTGAGCCAACTCATACGTGCAAGACAATCCATTCAAGGTGGCCACGAGGCCACAGAGGGGTGACAGTCTAGCTCACCGCCCAGCACGGTAGCACGCATCAGTACGTTTATTTATTCATCCAACACCATCAAAAAAGAGCTACTTAAAACTGTCAGCCCCTCCACATGTTCAACAACGATACTCACATGCGAATCAACGCACCGGTCCCTGAACACACCATGATGATGACGTGAGAGCAACACGCCTGGTCCCACACACGACACGGCGGACCTGACCACAACAACTATCGAAAATAATCCGGATACAACGATCCAGAGAAAGACAACGGAACAGAGAAAAATGTATTCCAAGCATCTGTTAAACACCGCTTTTCTTGGCAATCAATCCATCAAGCAATGCTGACACCCTTTCAGTAGCAGAATGAATCCACACGATACTTAAGAACCCACCTGCGCACTCCGAAAAATGCTGGAATTGAATGAACTCAAGCGTTCACTCCTCTGAGCATCAAGCGTCATACCAAAATTGATGCGCTGCGATTACCCAATGTATCGGGCTTGATCTGAGAACCGCTTGAAGCCGACAACCTAGAAACATAGTGTAAAGCGTGATCCGTATTGGCACAGCTCAAACAATGCACACCATGACCGCCCTAACCCCACTGCTGTTACCCAAGCAACCGTGCACTTACTCACCCTAGAGACTCAAGCGCCCACACCAGCAATCCACGTGCCCTGTACCTGCACGTCGTCATCAACCCACACCAGGTCGGCTTGATAACCAGGCGCAATCCTCCCCAGACGATCCCCTAACCCAATGCACTGCGCCGGATAGGTCGAGGCCATGCGCACAGCCTCAGCCAAATCAACACCCAACCAATGCACCGTATTGCGCACCGCCGTTGCCATATCCAGCGCGGCACCCGCCAACGCACCAGCCGCATTACGGACCACACCATCCATCACCGTAATCGTTTCACCATAGAGATCATAGTGAACACTGTCACTGCCAACTGGTGGCATCGCATCGGTCACCAGCAGCACCTTACCGCGCGGCTTGGCGGCTAAGGCCACACGCAGACTCGCCGGATGTACGTGTACGCCATCAACAATGATCCCGCACCATGTATTCGGATCTTCCAGCGCAGCACCCACCACATTCGGCTCGCGCCCGACTAACTGCGACATCGCGTTGTACAGATGCGTAAACCCTGTGACACCCGCTGCAATGCCAGCCCGCACTTGCTCATACGTCGCTGCGGTATGCCCGGCAAAGACGATCGCACCACGCTCGACAAAAACACGAATCATCTCAACCGGCACCTGCTCAGGCGCCAACGTCACCAGAGTCACCCCGTTATCCAATGCCGTGCACCGCATCAGCTCATGCAACTGCGGCACACGGAATTGAGTATGGTCATGGATCCCTTTACGCAGGGGATTGAGGTAAGGGCCTTCCAAGTGAATCCCCAGGATTCCCGGTACCCCCTGAGCAATCGCGGCACGCGTGGCAGCAATGGCCTCAGCCATCACCTCCACAGTGTCACTAATCAATGTGGGTAACAGTCCCGTCGTCCCGTAGCGACGGTGCGCACGCGCAATTGTGGCCAAGCCATCCACATCACGCGCATTATTGAACAGCACGCCGCCGCCGCCATTCACCTGAATATCGATAAACCCAGGCAGCAACAGACCTCCCTGCAAGTCCACCCACTGCGCAACCTCCATCACCCACGGATCATCATGTGGCACCAGTGCGTGAATGCTGCCCTCACGCAACAACACCGCCAGATCATGACGGAACCCGGTATCGGTCAGAATGCGGCCATTGATGAACCCTGTGATGCCAGAAGAAACACCCATCACACCGTTTCCGTGACTTTTTTCAAATGTGGTGGCAGATCAGGGTTATACCCTCGGCATAATGCCAGCGTATTAATGGCGCGATAAAAACTCTGGATCGACAACAAAGGCGCACACACCGGGTGTGCGGCCACCCCAACGGGCAAATCACCCTCCGGTGCTGCCAGCCATACCAGGGAGCCGCGCCCTCGAAACTCATGGGCTAATGCACGTACCGCCGCTTCGGTCCCATCCGACTGAGCAAACACCAGCACTGGGAACCCCGAACCCACCAGAGCCATTGGCCCATGCTTGACCTCCGCCGCGCTATACGCTTCAGCATGCAGGCCACAGGTTTCCTTGAACTTGAGTGCCGCTTCCTGAGCAGTCGCCAAGCCAAAGCCACGACCAAGCACGAACAGATTGCGAGCATTGACCAAGCCATCAATTAAGCTTGTCCAATCGCACTCCCAAGCAGTGCGCAACGCATCAGACATACCATCCAACGCCGCCAGCAACCCCGATTCAGCCTTCCATACTGCTACTAACTGCAACACCGCAGATAACGAGGCCAGATAGCTTTTGGTCGCAGCGACACTCTGCTCCGGACCAGCGCACAGTGGCAATACAGTGTCAGCCAGCGATGCCAAGGGCGAGTCTTCGACGTTGACCAAAGCCACCACACGTGCACCGGCTGCCTTAGCCGCTTCCACATTGCGCAACAGATCCGGACTCTTCCCTGACTGCGAGATCACCAGATAGAGCGCACCACGCAACTGTAGCGACGCAGCATAGATTGACCCCACTGACAAGGAGGCCGAAGCCGTCACCAAACCCAACTGCGTTTCCAACAAATACTTGGCATAGGTGGCCACGTGGTCAGAACTGCCACGCGCGCATGTCACCACAAATGGAGGGGGATCAGCACGCAATGCCCGTACCAGTGTGGCAATCGTTGCTGCGTTACGTTCGAACTGTGTGGCAATCACTGCGGCAGCCTGTGCTGCCTCACGAAACATCAGTGTTTGTTCTGGTTCAAGCAAAGGGATCGGTAACGTCATGACAGATCGTGAGAGGGAGTTTTAATAAAGGGTGTCTGTCGCACTGGCGCGGTAGAAGCGCGTACCACTAACTGCGGCACAAAGCCGCGATTTTGTAACAGCATGCTCTGCTCATCACACGTATCCATGCGCAACTGGCCAATCAGGAGGCGTGCTGCATGGCGTGCAATCTCGTCCGTCGTCTGGCTGGCCGTGGTCAGCGTCGGTGAGGAATGAGATGCGAATGGACTATTTTCAAAACCAGTAATAGAAAGATGATGTGGCACATTGATACCCACTGAGCGAGCCGCAGCCAACACACCGGCCGCAATCTCATCATTACTGCCAAAGATCGCAGTAGGCTGATCACGTAACGCCAGCAAACGACGCGCACCGCGAAAACCATCATCAAACGTGTAATCACCTGGCACCACTAAGCGCTTATCGAGATCGATACCGTAATCTTTCAAGGCCGCCTCGTAACCAGCGTAACGTTCGCCACTGGAACGATGCTGAGCGCCCCCCCAAAGAAAACCAATCCGCTGGTGTCCAAGCTGGATCAGATGCTCGGTAATCTCATAAGCCGCCTTACGGTCGGCGATATAGACGCATGGACCATCGCATGGATCCTCAGTAGCGGCAATGATACGAACGAATTTGATGCCACGCGCAATCAGACCGGCAATCAGCTCTGGGCGCTCAGACATCGGCGCAGTCAGTACCAAGCCAGCCTGACGCGACCGCTGCACCCACTCAGTCAATTCTTCAACCAGCAGTGGCGACGTCGAATCGCAGGGGTAGATCTGCAAGCTAAACCCTGTTTCACGGCACGCCGCGAGCACACCATTCTGAATATTGATGATGTGGTAAGGGTTGGGGTTGTCATACACCAATCCGATGACACACGGCATAGCACTACGCAGATTGCGTGCGGACGGGGACAGGTCCGGTTCGTAATTCAGATCGGCAATCGCACGCAGCACCCGCGCCCGCGTGGCCGGCATCACCGAGGACTCGTTATTGATGACCCTCGAAACGGTTTTCAACGAGACATCGGCTCTTTCTGCAATATCTTTGATGGTCGGTCGGCGCATTTGTCATTTCCCGAGGGCTAAACGTTGCACACTGCGACCCTTGATCGCTCCAGCAATCAAGGAATAAAACAAAATGTACAGATAACAAGGCACCATCAACCCAGCGAACACCAGTTGGAAGTCAAGGTACTGTTTCAGAGAGGCGAAAAGCTGCGGGATGATCGCGCCACCAGCGATCCCCATAATCAACAAGGCTGAACCTGTCTCGGTAAAACGACCCAACGCATTGATTGCCAATGGGAAAATGGCTGGCCACATCATCGCATTGGCAAAGCCCAATGCAGCAACAAAAGCCACCGATACATACCCATGCGTCAGTGCCGCACCGATAGAAAACAGGACGCCCAACACCGCCGATAAACTCAAATAACGTTCTTGAGAAATCAAGTTTGGAATCACCGCCAAACCGGTCATGTAACCAAGCAACATCGCTCCTAATGTTGCTGAGGTGAACAGTTTTGTCTGGTCCAAAGGCAAGCCGAGTGCATGACCATAGGTGCCTATTGCGTCGCCAGCCATCACCTCCACACCCACATAAACGAACATGCACAACACCCCAAGCCACAAGTGCGTGAACTGAAAGATGTTGGTCTTTTGCGTGGTATCGCCGGATGAAACACGATTGACGTCAGCAGGCTGCAACTCCGGCAGCGGAGAAAACAACACGCCCACCGCAAGCACTGCCAACAAACCGGCCATGATGAGATATGGTGTATGAATCTTTGCGGCAAAGGCGGCAAGCAGTTGTTCCTTCGTCGCCGGGTCGGCAGTTGCAACTTGCATCGACAAATCGCCAACACCATGCAGCACCAGGGAACCAATGACCAACGGCGCCACAATACCGGCGACCTTGTTACAAATCCCCATCACCGCAATACGTCGCGCCGCGCTCTCTATTGGCCCCAGGATGCTGATATAAGGATTGACCGCAGTTTGCTGCAAGGCTAAACCACTGCCAATCACAAACAAGCCGGCCAATGCGCCTGCGTAATACCGTTGTGTCGAAAATTCACCGAAGACGACTGCGCCTACGGCCATCAACAGCAAACTCAACGCCAAGCCTTTTTTCAACCCAATGCACTTGAGAATCCATGCCGAGGGCAAGGCGAGAAAGAAATAAGACAGGTAGAACACCATCAGCACCAAGAAGGCATCGACCTCATTCAGATCAAAGACAAGATGCACAAAGGTAATCAGCGGTCCATTGACCCAGGTCAGAAAACCGATAATGAAGAACAACACACCGACAATAGCAATGGAAACAGTAGAACTCGGAAACCGGGCTGGAATCATGTGAAGAATAGTTTTTGGGGGGAAGGGGGGAGGTCAACCACAGTCAACAGCGTAGTTTGACCACAACATCATCGAAAACGTTGCGGAAATTAAATCTCTGTCAGCGTGATCGCAGTTCCATCACGCGCATACCCCACCCGCACCACGTATAAGACGGCTGCAACAACGCCCATTGCGAAGTGTCTGGCCAACCGCCCCGGTTGGTCAGCTTTGATCCGCAGCGTTTCACTGAAGCTGGTCAAACCACTGGGCCGGTGCTGGAGCTGCGCGGTCATCAAAAGTGGCTGTCCTTGGTAACGATTACCAAATAAAACCGAGTGGGAGCAGTACTATCAAGCAGAAGTTCATTCATACGCAGACCTGCTCTCCACTCTAGATTTGGCTTTGGACATGCCGCGCACGCTAGCAGGTACAAAGTTGTTATATCTAATATATTACCAATATAAAATTATTGGCACGACATCCTGGGTAACGTTTCATCCAAACAAAGTCTGGCAACACTCATCCGATGTCATGATCGCCCCCCGCCCCCGGGAGATGCGCGGCATGGATGATTAACATCCAGGAAACCAGCTAGCTGACGATCAACGACACCCTGTTCAAACCCTCATTGATACCGTTGTCATCATCTTCACGAAAATCAATATTTCGTCGCCGCGCTGCGCTTTTCCCTAAGATTGCTAGTGACCTCAATGATTCCGACCCCTACCCGAGATGCACCCAATATCCCGTCCTTTCTTGCCGCCGATGTCGGCGGCACTCACGTGCGCGTCAGCGTGGTTGCAGCCGCGCCCACGTGTGCTAGTCCACCGCAACTGTTCGATGTGCGCACTTACCGCTGCGCTGACTATCCCAGCCTCAGCACAATTCTGAACGACTTCCTCGGTACAAGATCAGCAGTACGTGATTGCGTCATCGCCAGTGCCGGTTTTCAGCGCAGCGATGGTACTGTTATCACTACCAACCTACCGTGGCCGCTATCACCACACCGGCTACGCGCAGATCTCAATCTGGCAGAGGTCTGTCTGGTCAACGACTTTGAGGCGCTGGCCTACGCGACGGAGGATATGGAGCCTGCGCAATTGCTGCACCTCACTGGTCCAGCCAAAGCGCAGGATGGACCACGCCTGTTGCTCGGTCCGGGAACCGGCCTGGGTGCAGCACTCTGGATTCCCAATAACGGACGCCCCATTGTCCTCCCCACAGAAGCCGGTCAAGCAGCATTGCCGAGTACAACTGAACTTGAAATGCAACTGGTACGACACATGCTGAACAACCGCACACATGTGCCGATTGAGCATGCCTTATCTGGGCCAGGAATACTCAATGTGTACCGCGCCTTGTGTGCGCTACAGTCCGTCCTCCCCCAGCACGCGAGCCCAGATGCGATCAGTCACGCTGCGGCAGCAGGAACAGACATGCTGTCATCACAGACTCTAGAGGTGTTCTGCGACTTCCTCGGCAGCATCGTTGGTGATTTGGTCATGATGTACGGTGCACAGGGGGGTGTCTATCTGGCCGGAGGAATCCTGCCGCAGCTGCGTGAGCCGCTGCTACGCAGTCACTTTGTCGAACGCTTCCTCAATAAAGGCCCCATGGGTGAGGCATTACAGCACGTCCCGGTGCGGCTGATCGAACATGGGCAACTCGGTATCGTAGGTGCGGCACGCTGGTACTTAAATAAGAAAGCAACTTAAGGAAACAATACCCCAGACCTCAACGACGCGAACCAAACAAACAGGTGTCAAGCCACACCAGCACACCATCCAAGGGCGTTAGACGCATCAACATGCCCAATACGACACCCATCGTATTGGCCAAGGCATCAGCAACATCAGGAAGCCGATCTACGGTAAACATCCCCTGAGCAACCTCTATCCCAATGCCCAGCAGCACTAGCCCCATTCCCACAGCCAATACAATCAGGGGACGTACGAACAATACTACTGCTCCCCAAGCCAGGAGAAAATAAGCGAGCAGGTGTTCCACCTTGTCACCTCCAGCAGGCACCTGTGGCAAATCCTTCTGTGGCAACACGCTGGCGATGATGACGACCAGGATTGCGGCAATCCACAAGCTCAGCCACAGCAGCGGTCGCCAACGCGGTCTCAATAACAGTTTCATAGCCGCCATATCAGGTCTCCCTTCAAGAACGCATGATCAAACGCTACCTCACGAGCAAACCCCATCACCTGAAAACGCTCCCCCATCTCGCTTGGCAAGGTAAGGCGCTTCACTTGGTTGCGCAACAGCAGCTTAGCCACCTCATCAACACCCTCTTCAGCGTGAGCAAGCAGCCGATCCAATCCATGACTGAGTAAAAAGTTCGCCTGGGTACAATAACCAGCCATATCAAAACCAGCAGCGGTGCCGGCTTCGGCCAAGGCGGTAAAATCCACCGAAGCAGTCACATCCTGTAGTCCTGGCCAGCGGTACCAATCATCATGCACGCGATGCCGGTAAAACGCCCTGAGGGTGCCAGTGTCACGCTCAGGACGGTAATACTCGGCACGTGGATAACCATAATCGACAAAAAGCAATACACCGCGCTTGAGGCCACCAACGACCGCCTGCACCCAATACGGCAGTTGCGGTAACACCTCTGAGCAATAACCGTCGGCAAAACGCACTGACAAGTCGCGCTCAATATGACGCACTGCCTGATGCAACAATGCATCGGCTGGCTGTTGGCCAGATACAAAACGCTGCTGTGCATCCAATAGCACTGTTGCCTCGTACACTTGGCCATCGCGTATTGTGAAACGCGAGGCAGGTAAGGCATCAATCACCTCATTGGCAAACACCACGCCATCCCACTGCTCCGAGAAGGGAGCATCCACCCATTCAACCAAGGCGAAAAGGGATGGAGGCAATGTGCGTTTCAAGTGCAATTGCTGACGTTGACGCAACTCAGCACTGGGTTCCAGGATCGCATAGCGCTGCGGCAGCCTATGCAGTTCCATCAGGCGCTTGAGCAGCATTTCAGCGAACGCGCCGCTGCCACCTCCCAATTCGAGCACACACGCCAACGCACCGAGTTGCTGCAACACCGGCGCCAAGGCATTCGCTACCGTTGTAGCGAATAGCGATCCCAATTCAGGAGCAGTGATAAAATCGCCAGCCTCGCCAAATTTACTCGCGCCGGCACTGTAATAACCCAGACCAGGGGCATACAAAGCCAGCTCCATAAAACGAGAGAATGGAATCGCCCCGCCGCTTTGAATTATCTGTTGGCGTATATAGGCTGCCAGTTGCTCGCTGTGGGCAAGCGCTTCAGGCAGGGGGGCAAGGGCATCAGCACACATGTATTCAATCAAATTCAGCAATCAACTAACAACTATATAGTCTAAGCAATAAGATCAATTTCTCCAGGGTAAAACCCCACATGTCAGATCCCTCTAAAGTCGCTCTGATCACTGGTGGCGCACGTCGGATCGGCAAGGCGATCGTGCATCACCTGCATGCACATGGTTATCGCGTCGCCGTCCACGCACACCAGTCTGGCCACGAACTGCATGCATTTTTAACTGAGCTAGAACGCACGCGTCCATCCATCACACTCGCATTGCTCGGAGACCTGCACGAAAACGCAGTCCCAGAAACGCTGATCGCACGCTGTGCTGGGCATTTCGGACGGCTGGACGTGCTCATCAACAACGCCTCCAATTTCTATCCAACCCCACTGGGCGAAGTGACACCAGCACAATGGGATGATTTATTTGCAATCAATGCCAAGGCCCCTTTCTTCCTCGCGCAAGCAGCCACACCACTGCTGCGCAAACATCGCGGGGCAATCATCAACCTGACAGATCTACATGGCACGCAACCACTGCGCCAACATGCTGTCTATACCGCAGCCAAAGCCGCTCTGGAGATGTTGACTCGATCACTCGCACTGGAACTGGCACCGCAAGTTCGAGTCAATGCCATCGCACCCGGGGCGATCCTATGGCCAACGCAAGGCATAGCTGAAGCTGCGAAACAGGCGCTGCTGGCACGCACCCCATTAGCACGTACCGGCACAGTGGAAGAGATCGCCGAAGCAGTGCTATGGCTACTAGAAAGTGCCAATTTCATCACCGGACATACCCTGCGCCTGGATGGCGGCCGCACGCTGACATGAACATGTTTACCTAAATCATGTCTCTATCGTCACCGGGTACTTCAAGATCCACGGCCTGGAAACATGCGTCGACGTGTGGATGCACCGCCCACAACTGCGCCAAGGTACGCCCACTGACTGGATCGACAAAATCCGGTGCCACATCCACTAATGGTTTAAGCACAAAACTATGCTTCAACTCACGGCGTGGAATACAGTATTCCCCACCTGGTTCTTTCACGATCAGATCACCATAGAACACCACATCCAGGGTACGGTTACCAAAACGCGGCTCGGCGCGATCACGGCCATAGCGTTCCTCCAACGCATGCAACCATGCAACCTGCAACCATGCAAGCAAATCTGACAGAGACATAGCGGTATGCACCATGGCAGCACTATTAAGGAAATCCGGACCGTCAAAACCCACAGCCAAAGTGCGGTAGACAGGAGAAAACAACACTTCACCAAAAAAAGCGTGCAATGCAGCTTCTGCCTGACTCAAGTAATACCTGGGACGAACATTACTACCTAAACTCAGAAGCACACTAGTCATGCCATATTCGCGCATGTAACCAGAGACAACGTCAACCTCCGTCATGGGCATGAATGCAGCGTTATTGCTGCCCTCGTGCTGCACACTAAGTGTTCTGTCAAAACTCCGCCCACTACGTCATACGTTATGTCAGTGCATACGCCACGGCTCGAAATACACGCCCCATCTCTAAGGGTTTTCGCAACATGTGAACCGCCAAGTCCTTCGAGAAATGCTCACGGCGCAAAGGCTGACCAGCATCCTCAAGTACGATGGCCGGCCCCCTGTAGCCCAACTCCTGCATCGTCGGGAGCAGACAGACCGCCGACAATAACAGGATGTCACTGTCGATAATGACTAAATCCGGCTCTGCATGGTGACGCAGCAGTTTTAGTGCCGCACCACCATCGGGAGCCAATTGCGGCTGATAGCCCTGACTGGCCAACGCATTTCCCAGCAACGACAGACGCGTCGCCTCTCCATCAACGATCAAGATACGCTGGCCATGACCAAGCACTACAGGCACATTTTCCTCTGATACCCTTGAAGCCGGTGCACGTGCCGGCAAGATCAGATCAAAACGCGTACCGACTCCCAATTCACTGCAGACCTGAATCAAGCCACCATAACTCTCAGCAATGCGTTTGCAAGAAATCAGTCCCAAACCGGTACCATCGGACTTGGTCGTGAAGAATGGACTGAACAACCGTGCCCGGGTTTCTTCACTCATACCGATACCGGTGTCAGTCACGCTAATACAAATACGGTCGCCATCATGGCGCTGTGCAACCAAGGTCAAGCACCCCCCGGTTGGCATGGCATGAATCGCATTCAAGGCCAAATTAAGTAAGCACTGCTGTAGCTCGGTATAATTGGCCTCCACGCTGAGATATTCATCACACTCTTCAATACGCAGAGCAATACAATCAGGCACGCTACTACGCAACAATAACTGCACTGTCTGGAATAGATCCGCCAATAAAACCCGCTCACGCGGCTTGTTGGAACCTCTCACGAAAGAAAGAATCGATTCGGCCATCTCGTGACCACGCCGTCCACACTCGGCAACGATGCTCACCAATTGATGCAACTGCGGATCATCGGTCCGTCCCGCCAGCAGATCAGGGACAATGAGCAAGGGCTGCAAAATATTACGCAGGTCGTGACTGAAACCAGCCGCTAACATCGCCAAGCTCTCCAGCCTTTGCGCACGCATTAACTCCGACTCTACGTGCTGACGCTCTAGCTCAGCCCGTGACTCACGGACCGCGCGCGTCACCGCACTTGGCAAGCGCACCAAATTTTGTTTGATGATGTAGTCGTTAGCACCTTCCTGCAACGCCTCGACTGCAATATCTTCACCCATCTTGCTGGAGACGAAGATAAACGGCGTATTGCCCACCTCGCGCACCACGCGTAACGCTTGATAACCGTGGAAACCAGACATGCTCAGATCGGAAAGCACAATATCCGGCGCGAAAAGATACAACGCCTCACGCAGCGCTGATTCGCTCTCTACACGCTCAAAACTCCCATCCAACCCTGCCTCACGCAACGTGTTGAACAGTAACTTGGCGTCCTCTAGCGAATCCCCTATCAGCAGAATCTTCAACAAACCCAGTTTCTCAGCCTGTTGCGACATGGATTATTCCCAAATAGTGTCAGGACGCATGTCACTCGAACACGCAGGATATAGGCCAAACATCTCGACAGCATTTAAGAACCAATCCGCATCACGGCAAGCACTCAAGCTCCAACGACACGCCTAGTATGGGATTAGCTGGCATACGAGAAGATCATCAATCACTCGATCCTGCATACCAATCCACAGAAATGGTGAAAGTTTCCGTACTTCACCTGATTACACGCCTCCAATTTCACGACCTTTCCGCAGTGAGGCAGCGTTTGCCTCTACTGCAATATCCCCCCGATTGGAAACATAACAACCACCTGCAGAAGCAGGTACATACCGTTTTGATACGTTGTCTTAAATCATTCACTCAGATTGGATTTCGCATTTACACGCGCCTACAAACGTTGCCCTTTCTGACCCCATCGCACAATGAAAGTACGTCGTTTTATAGAAAGCTGTGACATCACTGAATTAATTGCATCATACGTTGAGACACCGTGAAAATGGCGCAAAAATCCAATGCAATCGCGTATCCGCAACACCTAAACATGAAGACGTTGATGAAAGCGAATGATCGTCACACAGGGGGCTACATACAACCGATCAGAAATCCAATGACAGCCGCGCACGGCCCATTCATCAACATGGTCCATTATGCAGTACGATTTATTTCCAACACACGTTAATCATCACAAACAAAGGCACCCAGCCGCGCACCTAGAAACACAAACAACAAACCAAACAGTAAAGTGATACATAAGTAAAAACCGACTATCAGCGAGCGCTCGGAACGGACAAACACCAAACACTCCACCATCAGAGAGGAGAATGTCGTTAGCCCTCCAATCAGGCCAACAATCAACAACATCCGCCAAGACCAACCCGCCGATCCCCGTTTATCCACCCAGATCAGCAAGAAGCCTGCGACGAATGAACCAATCAGATTCACTGCCAACGTTCCCCATGGGAATCCAGCACCAAAGCGCTGTAACAAGCAGCTACCAATCACAAAGCGCAGCCCTGAACCGAACGCACCACCCAGCATCACAAGCAACAGCGATTGCCACCATACAACAGCATTCATGCTGCACCTCGAAGGCAAGGAACAACAATGCCGAGGAAGATGAGCGAAATTTCCAGCATCTCATGCTCCAATTGAACATAAATCCAGAGGAAGGAAAAAAGCAAAAGACACAATTAGCACACAACGTCGCCACACACAGCTTGAGGAGCGATGTTATCTTCTATGCACGCGGCGGCTGCGGCTTATCCGCTTGAATCTGAGCACGTGCTGCACGCAACCAGTCCAACTTCTCCTTCAGCTTAATCTCCAGACCGCGGGATACCGGTTGATAGTAAATACGCTCCCCCAGCGCATCGGGAAAACAAGTCTGTTCCAGCGCAACACCGTTCTCAGCATCATGATCGTACTGATACTCGATACCGTAACCGAGACTTTTCATGAGTCTGGTCGGTGCATTGCGCAGATGTAGCGGAACATCCTGAGTACCCGTCTGGCGAATGTCCTCCTTGGCCACATTGAACGCAACATAGCCAGCATTCGATTTTGCTGTACTTGCCAAGTACAGCACCAACTGCGCGAACGCCAGATCTCCCTCCGGGCTACCCAACCGCTCATAGATATCCCAAGCCTCCAGAGCCATCGACTGTGCACGCGGATCAGCCAAACCAATATCCTCAATCGCTATGCGGGTCAAGCGCCGGGCCAAGTAGATAGGATCACAACCACCATCCAGCATACGCAGCAACCAATACAATGCCGCATCCGGGTTGGAACTACGTACACTCTTGTGCAAGGCCGAAATCTGGTCATAGAACTGCTCCCCCCGTTTGTCGAAGCGCCGACTACGATCGGCAAGCACTTGCGAAAGCAAGTCAGCGGTTATCTGCTCATCCTGGGCAAGCTCAGCAGCAATCTCCAACAAGGTGAGCGCACGACGCACGTCACCATCTGCAGCCTTGGCAATCTCCAACAGAGAGGCTTGAGACACTTCAATCTTCTGCCCACCCAAACCCCGCTCCGTATCCTGCAACGCCCGCTGCAATGCCACAACAATATCCTGTGACGACACTGCCTCCAACACGTGGACACGGCAACGCGACAGTAACGCCGAGTTCAATTCGAAGGATGGATTCTCAGTAGTGGCACCAACGAAAATAATGGAACCACGCTCGATATGCGGCAGAAACGCATCCTGCTGCATCTTGTTAAAACGATGCACTTCGTCCACGAACAAGACGGTGCGGCGTCCTTCAGAAAAACGCTGCGCAGCGTCAGCCAAGATCTGACGCACCTCCGGCAACCCCGAAAGAACAGCCGAGACTGACCGAAATTCTGCATCAATGTAATGCGCTAACAGCAATGACAATGTCGTCTTGCCGCACCCTGGCGGTCCCCACAAAATCATGGAATGCACATGCCCGGAAGCAACCGCACGATGCAATGCACGATCTGGGTCAAGCAAGCGCTTCTGTCCTACCATCTCATGAAGAGTACGAGGACGCATGCGCTCGGCCAGTGGCTGCAAGAGAGGAGCCACACCAAGCAAATCATGCTGAAGAGTCGGAAAGCGCTGTCGTGTCACGTCTCATTGTATCGTGAGTAGGACGCCCCCCGTCCGCAGGGATCGATAAATATCAAAAACGGCTGCCAACGTCCCCCCCCCCTCTCTCCTACTCTCGAGAATCCAGAAAATAGGCATATCCACCGATCACCGATCACCGATCACCGATCACCGATCACATCGACATTCTTACCTGGTGTGAAACGAAAGGTATTAACAGCAAACACAGGATTACGCTGCCAACCACTGAACGCAATCACTGTACGCTGCCCAAGATTGTCTACAAGCTCCATTCTCGCCAACTGAGTCTGAGAAAAACCAAAAGAAGCACTCTGGAAGCTGGCCTCGGTACTCCCCCTAGGTCTCAACGACAACCATCGCAAACCATCACGCATGGCAACCTCCTCGCTCACATCGTACTTGCGATCCAGTTGAATAGGATCAATCAACGCGATCAGCGGACTATTGCGCTCCTCATTATCCTGAAGAAGCACACTAGCTTGGTTCAAATCGGGATCGAACAGCCACACACGCTTACCATCGGCCACAACCAGTTGCTTGTAGGGCGCATCACATTCCCAACGGAGCAAATTCGGTAACGACAAAGCAACGGTACCGTTGGAACGCTCCTTCACCCTACCCTGAGTATCAATGACTTCCTGCGAGAAGTGCCCCTGTAAGGTCTTCAATCCACGAGTGAAGGCGCTCAAATCAGCGCGAGCACCGGCACAAACAGGCCCCGAAAGCAACGCGACGGCAAAAAAAATATAACGAAAACGAGAAAACATCAGCATCATCCAGATCATGAAAAACCCAAATTGTTACGGCTCCGCAATACATTAGGCGAATGCTCATTACAACTCGGACCGCTCAAAGCACCCTCGAAACTTTACAGTTCCAGCAACCGCCATACTGAGCCTAAAACAGGCCGACAGTATCGAACAAGCACCTAGCATACCCCCAGATGATGAGCAACACATAGACACCGCTACATCAGTTCACTGACTGTGTGCATTTGATTGATATCCCCGGTACCAGCTACGCCTTCATCACTACCAAAGGCTATACAACCTCACCAGCAACGGTTCAAACCTCTGATCAGAGGCCATGCCTGTAACACATCAGCAACACCCCGCAATAGAACCAATACAACTGCGCAATACCGTAAGTATTGATTGTCTCCCCAAAGAACCAGTAACGTCGTTTGCATTATTTATTAAGGCAAAACTGTATAAGCGGTTGCAGGTTGTTGAAACTCTCCACAGAGACTCAAGTCAGCATTCATATCTCCCCTCCGTACACCAGCAACGCGTAAATTTCTAGCTAATTCTGGACCCTGGAATCAACCATCAATGCGCTACGGTCTCTATGCGCCGCAAATCACCGTACAGGACCTGCTCACGAAAGCCACGTCTTACCTGTTGGTAAAGCTGACGGAACGCCTGATAATCTCCCGGTAAACAGAGCTTCTCAGGACCACGCAACGCTAGATGACGTAATCGGTGCATGGCCGTGATTGTCTGCCCGTCGCGATACCAATCCACGCTGTACTCCCCGGCACGATTGCGAAAACGGTGACTCCCAGGAATCGCAATAATCGGAACGTTCGCCGGAAAGCGCAGTACATACGTCTCCTCATGCAAACTTTCGTTGCAATAAAACGGCGTCTGGTTGGTCTCAGCGGGCGTAGTGGTATAGATGTTGCGCACTGACTCGGCGCCTGGCATGTAAGGCAACGCAAACCCTCCGGCCATCGAAAAATCAACATAATCGCGCGCCAAGAACCGATAGCGGTAACTGAATGGAGACTGTAGATCCTGCGGCATCCCCAGCAACTCCAACATCCCATCGCCATCAAAACCGGACTGAGCCAGGATGCTCTCCTCAATGCGTCGCCGATTCTGCGCATTAAGCTCGACAAACATTGCGCGTGTCGCAATTTCCCCATCCGACCCCAGATCCAGCATGGTCTCTCCACTCAAACTACCATCCTGGGCAAAGCGGTATTCAGTGCGGGCCACGTAAGTGTTGGCCCATACATCATGGGGAGGTGTACGAGTCACATAACCGTCAGCGCTATGCACGACCGGTACCCCAAGGTCACTGGCCGGAAGCTGACCAAAGCGCGCGTAAGGATTTGTCGAATCAAGGTAAAGATTAAACTCGGGCACATAGTTGATGGCATGGTTGAAACGACCGAGTACCGCAATCGGTGGCAGTGTCGGTCCACCATCAGCACCAATCAGAACAGGTGTACTTTGAATACCTTTGGCTGCGAGCAACGCCTCAAGAATGACTGCATGATCTTTGCAATCACCGTAATGCTGTTCGAGGATGACATCAGCCCTGTTTGGCTCTAAACCACCGTTACCAAGATAGACCGCAACATAGCGGATGTTACGCGCTACCCAGTTGTACAGTGCAGTGGCCTGTGCTCGACGCCCGGCACTACCAGCAGTGATCTGATCGGCCAAAACACGCACCCGCGGAGTGACCACGGCCGCTTTACCTGCTTTGACATGATAAGCATGACCCAACTGTGACCAATCCTTGAAGGTGCTCACCATGATCGTCGGACTAAATTCCCATTGGGCCGCACTCCACGTCTGACTCTGCAACGGCACACTACGCCGGTAACGCCACTCCCAGCGAGCCTGGTCACCCTGAAAACGCGGTCGGGTGAACCCATGCACCCCACGTACCCAGACGTGCATCGACAGCTTGCGCGGCGCACGTAATGTCACCACTGCATCGTCATACCGGGTAAATACACTGAATGTCTCCCAAAATCCGAAATAGCCTGGGAAGTAAGGGGTGAGCTGAGTCCGCCGGAGGCGATACACCACGCGCGCCCCCGGTGCCAAATTGGGGAATACCACAACTTTAACCTTATAGTCAGCGTACATCGCCGCTGAAGCGCTGGAATAGCTCTCCTGGGTGTAAATCTTTGTCGGAGCCACATCCTGGCGGATTCCGGCAGCAGTAATCGTATACGCTTCCAAGATCTCCAACTTCTGCATCTTCTCGCTATAGCCAAGACGCACTTGGCTAAACTGCTCTACCGCCGCTTGGGTGTTGAGCCGGATATCGTATTCATTGGTCTGCACGCTACTCGCATCAGCCCGCACTGCGTAATCAGCACGGTAACGCAGATAGCTGAAGTTACCGTCCGTTTGAGCAGCAGCAGGCGCATTCCTGGCATCAGCAACTGTAACAATGCAAATAGGACTCAATAGCAGAAAAAACAACAAACGCATCATGATGGGCGATCCAATTCAAACGGTAGGGTCGGGGCTGCCACTCAGATGAGATCAACACCGACTGAAAGATGCTCATAAAAAATCTCGCGAAGGGTGACACAAGCACCTGATTTAACAGGAACACAGGTGAGCATGAGCTAACTTGTTGTGAGCCCCGTTACTTGCTTACCTGTTGTGAGACCCCTTAGCGCGGTGGTGGAGCCAACACGGCGCGATCACCGTTGTGCTCGGGCGGACTGACCACGCCCGCTGTTTCCATAGCTTCGATCAAACGCGCGGCTCGGTTGTAACCAATCCTCAGCCGCCGCTGCACACTGGAGATGGAAGCACGGCGCGTCTCGGTCACAATACGTAAGGCTTCATCGTACAAAGGATCGGTCTCATCACCGCCACCACTGGCACTCTCCGGAAATCCAGCAGGACCGATCACGACACCATCATCCATGGTTTGAATCTCATCAAGCACCCCATCCACATATTGGACTGGAGCACTAGCCTTCAAGTACTCAACAACACGATGTACTTCATCATCGCTGACAAAAGCACCATGCACGCGCTCCGGCATTGCTGTACCAGGAGGTAAATACAGCATGTCGCCGTGGCCCAATAAAGTTTCAGCGCCGGACTGATCCAGGATCGTACGTGAGTCAATCTTCGAGCTGACTTGAAACGCGATACGCGTCGGAATGTTAGCCTTAATCAGTCCAGTGATCACATCCACCGAGGGACGCTGAGTGGCAAGAATCAGGTGGATACCAGCTGCACGCGCTTTCTGCGCTAAGCGTGCGATCAATTCCTCAACCTTCTTGCCGACAATCATCATCATGTCGGCAAATTCATCAATGAAGATGACAATAAACGGCAATTTTTGCAGTGGCCGCGGCACCTCGCTCAGGTCAGGGTTCGGCTTAAAAAGCGGGTCCATCAATGGCTGACCAGCCTCTTCAGCATCCTTCACCTTCTTGTTGAAACCGGCCAAATTGCGTACGCCAACCGCACTCATCAACTTATAACGGCGTTCCATCTCAGCCACACACCAACGCAAACCGTTCGCAGCCTCCTTCATGTCAGTCACTACGGGCGCCAGCAGGTGTGGAATGCCTTGGTAGACGCTCAATTCAAGCATCTTGGGATCGATCATCAGCATCCGAAGATCATTGTGTGAGGCTTTGAACAACAGGCTCAACACCATTGCATTAACAGCCACTGACTTCCCTGAACCCGTAGTGCCGGCAACCAACAGGTGCGGCATCCGTGCCAAGTCAGCAACTGTCGGCCGACCAGCAATATTCTTACCCAGCGCCAGAGTCAATGAACTCGGCGACTTGTCGTACTCCTTGGAACGTAGGAGTTCGGATAGAAAGATCATTTCGCGGTTGACGTTAGGGATCTCCAATCCAATCACTGACTTCCCTGGAATCACTTCAACCACGCGTACCGATTTGACCGATAAGCCGCGCGCAATGTCTTTATCCAACGCGCTGATCTGGCTCACCTTCACGCCGCGTGCTGGCTCAATCTCAAAGCGAGTAATCACTGGTCCCGGATAGGCACCCACCACCTGTACATCAATACGAAAATCCTTGAACTTCAACTCAATCTGACGGGATAGCGCCTCCAATGTTTCATCAGAGTAGCCTTTGATCTGCGGCTTAGGATTATCTAACAACGCCAATGACGGCAAGTCAGAACCACGCTTGTTCACCCCAAGGAACATGGGGATCTGCGTATCACGCTTGGCACGCTCGCTCTTCTCCACTATCGGCTCAGGAGGTAATTCGATCTTCATCGGATCGCGTTTGGCACGCTGTACCGCATCAATTTTGCGGACTTCCTCACGCTCCTCACGCAAGGCACGCGCATGCTGCCATTCGTCGGCGCGGCGCTTGCTCTTCTGCAGCAGCGGTGGAACTGCAAGCACAACGCGACCAATGCGCTCCATCAATGCAAACCAAGACAAACCGGTGGCCAACGTCACCGAAATTAACAGCAACATCAGGACAAATAAGTTAGTACCGAAGACACCAAAACCCGCTTGTAGTGAATTGCACACCTGTTTACCAAGAATGCCGCCAGCGCGCGCCACATCGCTCTGAAACAAGTGCAGATGAAATAAACCTGTCGCTGCAATCAAAAAACCGACGATACCCACCAAACGGAGCGCTGGCTCCAAATGTCCTTCCGCTTGCTCCTCTTGGTCACTGCCAAACAGGGCAATCCAACTAACAACACCCAATGCCACTGGCAGCAAAAAAGCAACGAAGCCACAGAGCTGGAACAGCACATCCGCAATCCAAGCACCTGCCTTTCCACCGATGTTGTGCACAATTGCGCTACCGCTCTGGGACCAACCCGGATCATCTTTGGAGTAGGTAAACAAACTCGCCATGAGGTATACCAATACCGGTGCGATCATGATCAACACCAGATCCCGCAAAAGCTTATGTTGCTTCAGTCTATGGCCATTCACACTCCATACCTTGCGTATGGAAGGCTTACCCGCGTTGGGTTTGCTGCGCTCGGGAACTTGTTTTGCCACTTGTTACTAAACCTTAGGAGTGCTGCATTAGTAATTGATAATAAATGACATTGAACTTGGTTTCAGCTGCACTCATATCGATGAAGAACCGGGTATAGTCACCGAGTTGGCGCTCCACTTAGGCTGACCATGCACATATAGGATGTTGCACATCCAGCAACTCGGCTTGATTCACCGACAAAGGGGAACAATATCTATGACGCGAACCCAAGCTAGCAATCCGCTGCAATCTGTCGCAACTCTCAATTAATTAAGTAAGCAAGTATACATGAGCGATTATCCTGCCTCTGCCAAACACTCGCGCTTGTTGATCCTAGGCTCTGGCCCAGCTGGATGGACTGCCGCTGTCTACGCCGCACGTGCAAACCTTCAACCAGTATTAATCACTGGCCTGCAACAGGGCGGACAATTGATGACCACCACCGAAGTCGATAACTGGCCTGGTGACGCCCATGGCCTGATGGGACCGGACCTAATGGAACGGATGCAAGCCCATGCCGAACGCTTCGAAACGGAAGTCATTTTCGACCAAATTTATAAAGCCGATCTCTCCACACGTCCATTCACCCTTTTTGGAGACAGCGGCATCTATACCTGCGATGGGTTGATCATCGCCACAGGTGCGAACGCCAAATACTTAGGCATCCCTTCCGAAGAGGCATTCAAAGGTCGAGGGGTGTCGGCCTGTGCGACGTGTGACGGTTTTTTCTACCGTGACCAAGATGTAGCCGTGATAGGTGGTGGTAACACAGCCGTCGAGGAGGCCTTATATCTGTCCAACATCGCCCGTAAGGTTTACTTAATACATCGCCGTGACAAACTGCGGGCCGAAAAAATCATGCAAAACAAACTGTTCTCGAAAGCTGCAACCGGCAAAATAGAACTGATCTGGAACAACGCAGTCGAGGAGGTACTCGGTAACGATGCTGGCGTCACTGGTGTACGGATCCGATCCACGCAAGACAGCAGCACGCGTGACATTGATGTCCAAGGCCTCTTCGTGGCAATCGGACATCATCCCAATACCGATCTTTTCGCAGGCCAACTTGCAATGAACAACGGCTACCTGCAAATACATTCAGGCACCGCAGGCAACGTCACCCAAACTTCCGTAGAGGGGGTATTCGCAGCAGGTGACGTTGCGGATCAACACTACCGCCAAGCAATCACCTCAGCTGGATTTGGCTGCATGGCAGCTCTGGACGCGGAACGGTTCCTTGATAAAGGCAACTGAACCATTGGAGTACAACATCAGCAATATAAACAAACACCGCGAATCTCCATTGAGCATTTCACATTTTAAAACATCATGAGGAACGGGTCACAAATCACTGCCCTTAGGGCATCAACGTACAACCGATCTCAAGCGATATCACCGAACTAAGCCCGGATCGGCTCAGTTAGTCGCTCTCTTGATAATCAGCATCCCCTTATATGCAGTCAGTTTCTGCCCCTTCGTCACTGAGCATTGGATCATGATGCCTATCGCTCAACTCGCGACCACAGGTACATCACATGCAACTTGGCGATCGATTCAGAACGGTGCAGGGGATATCTCCGCCCATCATTAGCATGTTTTTTTCGTTCATCAATCTAATCACGCTGGGTATCAACTTCTACAACAACGGCATCGAAACAATGTAGTCCACTACAGGAACATGATGATGAACTTGGAGGTACGTTGGCTAAATGCGCTGGACGAGATTGCAGCCGATATCTGGGATTCTCTGCACGATGGCAGCAATCCCTTCCTAACGCATGCTTTCCTATCAGGCCTAGAGCAGTATGGCTGTCTACGTCCATCCTGGGGTTGGAAGCCACTACACCTTACCCTATGGGACAACAGCACCCTGGTCGCCGCCGCACCTGGCTATCTGAAGTACAACTCGCACGGTGAGTTTGTGTTTGATCACGCATGGGCACAGGCCTATGCACTCCAAAGACAAGCCTACTACCCGAAGTGGTTGTGCGGCATCCCTTACTCTCCAGTCACTGGTCCTCGCTTATTAGCACTCGATACGGCGAAACGTCAGGCGCTACTCACAGCAGTAAAGGCTAGAGTAACGCAAGACAATCTTTCCTCGGCGCATATAAACTTTCATACTGATGAAGAGGAAATCACATTTGGTACCACCGATGACGGTTGGCTGGCCCGAAGCGACGTGCAGTACCATTGGTGCAATATTGCAGGCTGGCCGGATTTCGATACATTTCTAGCCACAATGGACCATAAACACCGCAAAAACATCCGACAGGAGCGCGCAAAAGTCGCCCGCTCTGGGGTGCGCATCCAATCCATCCATGGCGACGAAGCAACCCCTATCGAACTGAAAGCGATGCATCACTTCTATGTGAACACCTTTCACCAGTACGGCAACGCACCCGCCTTGACACTACCATTTCTCACACACCTGGCAAAGACCATACCGCGGCAACTGGTGCTGTTCATGGCCACACTTAACGGCAAGCTGATCGGCGGCTCACTATGCCTACGCAGTGCAAAGACGCTGTACGGCCGCCACTGGGGCGGCGCAGCATTACCGGGGCTGCACTTCGAGACTTGCTACTACCAAGGCATTGATTACTGCCTACGCGAGGGTCTGACCCGCTTCGAGCCAGGCGCTCAAGGTAAACACAAGATCGCGCGCGGATTCCTACCAACCGAAGTGCGTAGCAGACACTGGATCTCTGATCCCCGCTTCCGAATACCATTGGCGCACTGGTGTGCCACGGAACGCATCGCAATCACAGCCCATATGCACGAACTGATTGCACATTCACCATTCCGTAAAGACTGAACCGAACACGCGTGCATTCCCAACCCTATCTGCTCTCTCCCACACCAAATACACCATTCCCACCGGCGGAACACGCCCTGCACGAACCCAATGGGCTCCTTGCAATCGGCGGTGACCTGACCCCACAACGTTTGCTCGCAGCTTATAGGAGCGGCATATTTCCATGGTTCACAGAAGGACAACCACCGTTGTGGTGGTCGCCTGACCCTCGCACCGTGTTTCACAGTGACAACATCCATTTGAGCAGACGCTTCCGCCGCAGCCTACGCACTTCAACCTGGACCGTACGCGCCGACACAATGTTCGCCGCAGTGATCGACGCCTGTGCATCTACCCCGCGCCGCGGCCAAGATGGAACATGGATCACTGCGAATATGCGCGAAGCGTACCTCACGCTACATCAACATGGTTATGCCCATTCGGTCGAAGTATTTGACGGCACCATGCTCGTTGGTGGTATTTATGGCGTGGCAATTGGACGCATGTTTTTTGGCGAAAGCATGTTCAGTACTCACAACGGAGCCTCCAAAATCGCTCTCGCCAGTCTTGCATATTTCTTACACACCCACAGCGTGCCACTCATTGATGCCCAAGTCGAGAACCAGCACTTGCTGAATCTGGGTGCCGAACGCTGGCCACGAAGGGACTTCCTGACCTCCGTACGTCGCTTAATCACGCAAACCGAGCTACCTGCCTGTTGGAGTGTACTGTTCGGTGAGAAGCTAAGTAGAGACCTCGTATAAGCTACCACCTCATTCATCACGTTAAAGAAAATATTTTGCGCCGCTCCAAGATAGCGCGTACGATATTCACCCTTGGCTGCCCGCCGGGCGGCGCTTTGGATTGCACGCAGGACTACATGTCGAAAGACGATTGCATTGAATTTGAAGGCACTGTCAGCGAGACACTGCCAAACACCACTTTTCGGATCAAGTTAGAAAGCGGGCACGAAGTTACTGCTCATATTTCCGGACGCATGCGCAAAAACTACATTCGCATCCTAACCGGCGATCGCGTAAAAATAGAGATGACTGCATACGATCTAACTAAAGGGCGTATCATTTATCGTATGAAATAACCCTATTTGCTAGCATCATTAAGCGGAAGTCGCAATAAATCTCTTGTTAACAAGTAGCGAAGGCTCGTAATTTTCGAGTGGTGTTTCTTTGCTTGTACAAGTATTTGAGCAATGCTATTGCATCATCCCTCTGACTGCGACTGCCCGCCTTTTACCTTTTACATCTCCTAGGCAGCAGATTCACTGGATTAAAAGTAAAAATCCTTTTTGACATTTCGGTCTATAACCGCGCCCGGAACACTCGCATTTTATACAGCCATGCAATAACAGACTGGCTAGCTTCAAGCATGACTGAACACAGAGACTAAAGATCACTCTAACAACCTTAAGTGAAGCAACACATCACCATTACTCCACGGTCGCCGGAAACAACAGCTCTGGTTCCGAATAAGTCTCAACAATTAACTCATTATCACGCACATCAATGCCTACCCGACCACCGTTGAGCAACTTACCAAACAACAATTCGTCTGCAAGTGGGCGTTTGATTTTCTCTTGAATCACACGTGCCATCGGACGAGCACCCATAAGCGGATCAAAACCATGCTGAGCCAGCCAGTCGCGAGCAATCGGCGTAGCCGACAAAACAACACGCTTCTCTTGAAGTAACATCTCCAACTCAATGATGAACTTGTCGACAACCCGCAGAATGTGACTGAAACCCAGTGGCTGAAACTGCACAATCGCATCAAGACGATTGCGGAACTCAGGGCTGAAGCTGCGACAAATCACTTCCATCGCATCGCTGGTATGGTCCTGCTTAGTGAAACCAATCGTACGCCGTGAAGATTGGGACGCACCTGCATTGGTCGTCATTACCAGGATCACATTTTTAAAACTCGCCTCACGTCCATTGGTATCCGTTAACACACCGCGATCCATGACCTGTAGGAGAATATTGAAGACATCCATATGCGCTTTCTCCACCTCGTCCAACAGCAGAACGCAGTGTGGAGTCTTGACGATCTTCTCAGTCAGCAACCCTCCCTGATCAAAACCAACATAGCCCGGAGGCGCACCAATCAGACGACTCACCGAATGCGGCTCCATGTACTCAGACATGTCAAAACGTACCAACTCGATCCCAAGATGGTGTGCTAATTGTTTAGTCACCTCAGTTTTACCAACCCCCGTTGGGCCAGCAAGCAGGAAGTTTCCAATCGGCTTATCCGGATTACCTAGGCCACTGCGCGCCAACTTAATTGCCGACGACAGCATCTCAATCGCTGGCTCCTGACCAAAGATCACCATCTTCAAATTGCGTTCGAGGTGCTTCAAAACGTCCTTATCGCTCACACTCACCTGCTTCGCCGGGACCCTAGCCATCTTCGTAACAATGGTCTCAATCTCCTCAATATCGATCAGCTCTTTGCGTTCTTTCTCCGGCAACAGGCGCTGACGCGCGCCCGCCTCATCTATCACATCAATCGCCTTATCCGGCAACAACCGATCACCGATGTGCTTGACCGATAAATCAACCGCAGCGCGCAATGCGTCATCAGCATAGGTAACGCCGTGATGTGCCTCATACTTAGGCTTGAGTCCTTGTAGAATCTCGAAAGCCTCGCCCGCGGTAGGCTCGACGATATCGATCTTCTGAAAACGCCTCGCCAAAGCACGGTCCTTTTCGAAGATGCCGCGATACTCTTGAAACGTGGTCGAACCAATGCAACGTAACTCACCTGAAGCCAAGGCTGGCTTGATCAAATTAGACGCATCCATCGTGCCACCCGAAGCGGAACCAGCGCCGATGATGGTATGGATTTCATCAATAAACAAAACTACGTTAGGGGTTTTGCGCAACGCACTTAACACACCCTTCAGACGTTTTTCAAAGTCACCACGATATTTGGTACCAGCCACCAGAGCGCCAAGATCCAACGAGTAGATCACCGCATCGGCAAGCACCTCCGGCACACTACGATCAACAATACGCTTGGCCAAACCCTCAGCGATTGCGGTTTTACCAACGCCCGCTTCACCTACATAGAGCGGGTTATTCTTGCGACGTCGGCATAACACCTGGATCGTACGTTCAATCTCATCTTTGCGCCCAACCAATGGATCAATTCGTCCATTCCGTGCATGCTCATTCAAGTTAATAGCATATTCAGCAAGAGCATCCCCCTTATTCGCCTCACTTTCCCCCTTAGCCTCATTCTCAGCAGCTTGCCCGATGTCACTCTCCTCGCCCATACGGGTAATACCGTGGGATAAATAGTTGACGATATCGAGTCGGCTGATGTCCTGCTGATTCAGAAAGTAGACGGCATGCGAATCCTTTTCACCAAAGATAGCCACCAGTACATTAGCGCCGGTCACCTCCTTCTTACCAGAAGACTGCACATGGTAAACAGCACGCTGCAGCACTCGCTGGAAACCAAGCGTCGGCTGAGTATCACGGCCGTCATCGGCATCCAAGCGGGTAATAGATACCTCAATGGCCTGCTCAAGGTCACGCTTCAGCCTGGTAACATCCGCTCCGCAAGCCTTCAGTACAGCGTGCGCCAATGGATTGTCCAACAATGAAAGAAGCAGATGCTCAACGGTCATGAACTCATGACACGCCTCACGCGTTCGCTTGTAGCACTGGCCTATTGTTTGCTCGAGATCTTTGCTGAACATATGAGTGACTCCAACAACTGTTACACACAATATGAGGCATGAGCGGGGATTTTCCACAGCCCTGCTAAATCAAAGCATTCAGACACCGTTAGGGCCGACTATACAGCCCCAGTAAAATTGGAATGTAAGGGTTTATGCCTGTTTCATCGTACATAACAGCGGATGCTGATGTATCCGGGAAAATTCGTTAACCTGCGCAACCTTCGATTCAGCCACTTCACGCGTATAGAACCCACACACACCACGACCACGAGTATGTACATGCAACATCACCTGAGTTGCCTTCTTAAGATCCATAGCAAAGAATTGCTGCAACACCACAATAACAAAATCCATTGGAGTGTAATCGTCATTCAGGAGCAACACCTGATACCGCGGTGGCGGCGCAACTTTGGTATTACCAGTCTCCAACAGTAATGCATTATCCTGATCGTGTACGGTCTTTTGTGACATTCTGAGTGATTATACGGCGGAGAACGAGAACATATCGGATTGGACGATCAACAAGCTACGATTCACAACTCTTCCCCTCATTCAGACGCTCTAACATCAACCATTTTAACGATTGGCAGGTTTCCAACTCACCCAGTGTACTTCACAGACGGCTCTCTATCTGAATTGATCATACAAAGATGCCTCTAACACAAGAACACTGGCAACCAAATGTAACCGTAGCCACTGTGGTAGCACACAACCAGCACCTATTACTGGTCGAAGAAACAATCAATGGAATACTGATGCTGAATCAACCTGCTGGCCATTTGGAACCAGGCGAGAGTCTACTCCAGGCCGCACTGCGCGAGACCCTGGAAGAAACCGGCTGGAAAGTACGTTTAACGAGCCTAATCGGCAGTTACCTGTGGACCTCTGCAACAGGTTACACCTACCTCAGATTTGCCTTCTCTGCAGAACCATTGACCTACTATCCCCAGCATCCCCTGGATGTGGGCATCGTACGTGCACTCTGGCTGACCCCATCAGAACTGCAAGCGGCTACAGCCCCCCTACGCAGTCCGCTAGTATGGCAAGTCATCGCCGACTATCTGTCCGGACAGCAGGCCCCACTGGACTTGGTGCGATACGTACCATGAACACACCCCGGATCATCGTCGCCATGTCCGGCGGAGTAGATTCATCAGTCGCAGCGTGGCGCTTGAACAGTCAACGCGAAGCCATCGCCGGATTATTCATGCGAAACTGGACTGACGACGGAAATGGTCAGTGCCACGCCGAAGAAGATCGCCGCGACGCCGTAGCCGTTTGCGGCATCCTTGGTATCGCTTTTCACTTCCGTGATTTCTCACACGAGTACTGGCAGGAAGTGTTCACACACTTCCTTGCCGAATACGCCAATGGGCGCACCCCTAATCCCGACGTCCTTTGCAACCGCGAAATCAAATTCAAGCATTTCCTGGAAACAGCACGCGAACTTGGCGCCGACCGCATTGCCACCGGTCACTACGCCAGGATCGAACATTATCGCCAACGTTGGCACCTGTTAAGAGGCGCCGACCGCAGCAAAGACCAAAGTTATTTCCTGCACCAACTTGGTCAGGAACAATTAGCAGCAACACTATTCCCAATCGGTGACTTGGAAAAACAACAGCTACGCCAACTGGCACACCAAACAGGCCTCCCTACCCATGCCAAAAAAGACTCAACTGGGATCTGCTTCATCGGAGAACGCAACTTCCGTGAGTTCCTCAAGCAATACCTGCCAGCACAACCGGGAGAAATCCGCGATCCACAAGAACAACGGATTGCCGAGCACCCCGGCGTGTTCTATTTCACTCTCGGTCAACGTCAGGGCTTGAATATCGGTGGAGTGCGCAACCGCCCCCCTTCCCCCTGGTACGTCATCGGCAAAGACTTAGCAACCAACGTACTTTACGTGGACCAACATCGTGACAGCCCCTTCTTACAGTCACGCTGGCTGCGCTCGGAACCGGCACACTGGGTGTCAGGATCACCGCCAGCCCCTACCTTTACGTGCACCGCACAAACACGATACCGCCAAGCTGATGAACCCTGCAAAGTCACAGTACGCAACGACGGCAGCCTTGACGTAGATTTCACACGAACACAATGGGCAGTCACTCCGGGACAGTCACTGGTACTGTACGACGGCAATGAATGCCTAGGTGGCGCAGTGATCGCCACCACAGACGCACCGTTAGAACGCAAGCGGGCGCGTAATCTTTCCAAAACTGAGAATGTGCTGCAATGAATGCTCTGATAGACAACCGGGTACTGGCATTAGCTGGCGTCGTACAAGCACTGCAACAAGTACGGCAAATCGCAGAAACTGGACAATCCGAAACCTCGGCAGTACGTACAGCCATCGACAGCGTATTGCGTATTGACGCCGAATCACCAGAAGCAGTCTACGGCGGGATACGTAATCTCACTCAAGGGCTGCAACTACTGCATGACTACTTCGGTAACCAATTACGCGACCAATTACTTCCGCGCCTAACACTGGCGGTATTGCAATTGGAACGCCGCTTCATACGCGACACATCTATCGTTGCCGCAGTTTCAACCGGAATTACCCAAGCGGCGCATCAGGTCGAACAAACTGGCGACAGCGCTCACCCAGAAATACTCTCCACACTCGGCGCCTTATACGCCAACACAATCAGTCATCTACGCCCCAGAATCATCGTACAAGGCAATCCACACTACCTTGGTCAAGCCGGAGTCGTAGCAGAGATTCGCGCCATGCTATTGGCCGCACTCCGCTCAGCAGTGCTGTGGCGCCAACTCAACGGCAATTTATTGGATTTCCTGCTTACCAAACGAGCTATGGCAGCCGCTACAGAACGTGCACTACGCTGAAAAAATGGATGCATAACAACTTCCTGACGTTGACTCATGGCAAGGAAACACCTTGGCATAATCAAACAACCTGTATGACATGTCAAAACGGACCAAGCGCAACACAATTAACGCAAAATGCGTTGAGGGATAACGAGATCCATACTCACCGCCAAATGATCGGAAAACGCAGCAGGGACCGCTTCCGTCTTGCAAATATAAAAGCCTTCACTCACCAAAATATGATCGATTGCACGCTCTGGACGCCAACTCGGAAACGTTGGAATCACAACACCTGGTGGTTGCAACCGAGTACGGCGATACAACACCTGCATCTCAGAACAATCAGCCCTACAATTGAAATCCCCCATCAGAATTGTATTGGGATATTCAGCCAGCAAATCAGCGATGAAAACCAACTGCGCCATACGTGAGCGCACCCCCAAAGACAGGTGAACCACCGCCACCACTAAACTATCAAACCCACCATTACCAAACTTAGCCAATAGCACACCACGGCCAGGAATCCGGCCAGGTAAAGCATGATTATGTATCTGTCGCGGTTTCAACCGACTGAGCAGGCCGTTCGCGCTGGAAGCGACCCCAGCCATACGCCGATTAGGTTGATGACTCCAGTAATGAAAACCGGCGCGCTGCGCCAAATAGCACGTCTGATTGGTGAAACCCGAACGCAAACTGCCAGGATCACTCTCTTGCAATCCTACGATGTCACGCTCACCGGCCAACTGCGCAATTGCATCCAGATTAATGCGCTTGCGACCGATCGGTAACGCATGCGACCAGCTTCGGGTCACGTAGTCGCTATAGCGGCGAGTACTCGAAGCGGCCTGAATGTTGGCAGTCAACACCCGCAATATGCATTGATCAGAATCGTTCACGTAACCAAACGAAGCCTACTTGCCAAGCACCTTACGCTCACCTTCAATCAGGTGATCAGCAATCCGGAGCATGTCATCGTAAGTACGGCCTTTAACCAAGTATTTTCCGTTGATAATCAACGAAGGAGTCCCCGTGACCTGACTATGCTTAGCGAATTGCTTAGCACGATTCACTTTTGCCGAGATACCGAAGCTGGACATCGTATTCACAAACTGCTCCGGATTGACGCCAAACTTAGCGTAGAAATTAGCGATGTCCTGCACCGTGTCACGACCGCGCTCCCCTTTCAATGTCCTATCAACATGAATCGCTTTATACAACTGCTGATGGGTCTTCTCCTGCAAATTCAGAGTCTCAGCAGCGTAAAACGCACGCGCATAATCATCCCAAGGACCACCAAACACTGCCGGGACATAAACAAAATTCACATCCGAAGCTAGACCTGCCTTCCATAGAGCAATCTGTGGTTGGAACTGGAAACATGCCGGGCAGATGTAACCGAACACCTCAACAACCTCAACCTTGCCAGACACAGGCTGAAACTGTTGGCCATCTTGGATCACAACATAATCCGTACCAGCCACTGGTTTTGGCCCAGATGGCACACGCGACGCTTCAACCGGCCGCGCCGACTCGGGCGGCGGTGTGGTCGGAGTGGTTGTTGCCGTGGAGGAGCTAGGCGGTGCGCTCGGCGCTGGAACGGCAGACTGCACGGTATCCGCACTACCATCCTTAGCTTGGCAAGCCACCAAAACGGGCAACAACGCCATCAACATCATAGCGAAGCGATTTTTCATACGCTTTCTCTCCGAAAGTGAAAGTGAAGCTGACCACAGTCAGCATGTCGGTGATCATGACACGAGCCACATACCCTGCCTCATCTATGGCTCACCGGCCATGTGAGGCAGCACGTTCACGACTCACCAGATAATCGGTAATGCGCAACGTATCGTCAAAATCGTGACCAGTTACCATGTAACGGCCATCCACTACAATCGCCGGCGTCCCGACAGGACGCACCTTCAACGCATAGGCACGCGCAGCCTGGAAACGCTTCTCAACTTCCGGGCCATTGAAAGTAGCGACAAAACGATCCGGCTGCACCCCATATCCGGCGTAGAAGACAGCCAGTTCATCTGGCCCCACGTTCTGAATTGGCACACTGCCCTTCTCATGGATGGCCTCGAACATTGCCGCATGGCTACGCTTCGCGACACCCAGAACGTCAGCAGCTAAATAAGCACGCGCGAAAGGATCCCAAACACCGCCGAACACGGCAGGCACTAAAGTAAAACGCACATCCTTCGCCTGACGCGCACCCCATGCCTGCAACTTGGAATCAAAATGTGCACAATGCGGACAGGTATAACCGAAAATTTCGACCACCTCGATCTTTCCAGCCAGCGGCGCAAACGGCCGACCATCGGGAATCTCGACATAATCCTCACCAACAACCGGAAGGTGATTCACAGCAGCACAAATACTCAGAGGCACAAAAGCAAGCAATAAAGACAATAAACGTCCAAACAGAGACATAGACACTCCGGGATACAAGCCCTTATGGAACTAAAGAAATTAAATGCTTGGCTATAGCTTATAGATAGCTATAGAAACAAACGCGTAATAATAACAGCAGTCCAACGACGTAACGTTCCCAACCCCAAAAATTCAATACATGTTCATCAATCAAAGGTTGCTTTCGGAATCCAAGGTGCCAAGCATGAGCAATATAGACAAGCTTAAGCACCTACATAGGTGTTAACGCACGACCTTCCTGGGAAACCCTTCGTAAGAAATAGTTAGCAACAGTAGTTGGCGAGTACGGCATATGCATCAATTCACATTCGGGAATCGGCCATTGAGATATTGACAACAGCAGTGCCATCGCTATCACCTTAATACATGGCTATTACACTAAGCGTATCAGTGACACCTATCATTTCCAGGATGGAGAGATCGGTTAACAGAGGAGAAGTGATGCGGGCATCAGTGCCCGCGTAGAGTCCTATACACTTTTATTGCATCCCCTGATATTTCCTACCTGGTGCCATCTAGCATATTAACCATCCCGGACGCGGACCATGATGGCCGCTCAACTCGCAGGGCGCAGGACCACTGACCTAATAGGTCATAATCTGTCAGCCCGCCTCTAGAGAAAATATCTCAGTCATGTTCTTACAGAACTGTGATTTGCAAGATAAGAATGGTAAATACTGCACACCACTTAAAGCTTAAATTTGAGTCCTACATCTCAAGATTTTTAAGATTTTTTCGTATTTTATTTGATGTGTGATTCGAAACGAAAAAATCCTAGTTCAATAATGAGAATAATTGCTTGGCTGGCGATTTATCAGCCTCTGTTATTTCCATTGATCTTTGGAGGGTTTATGAGTCAGTTTCAGAAAAACCGCTTTTATTTTAGTAATACAGTCGTTTTTACCTTGCTTGTGTTGTTATCTCTGGGAGCAAAAGCGGAACGAAGCGATAACGATGTGGTGGTGCAATCTATTTCCCAAGAGGAGCAAAACGCTGCACTTAAATATTGGACGCCTGAACGCATGGCGGCGACACAGGCGATGCAGGCACAGGCTATAAAAATGATCAACGATGATCCAGGAAATGTTTCCGAATCTAAACGCGTCAGTACGCCAGCAGCTACTGAGATATTGACGGCAGGACTACTGTTTTTTCGAGTAAATGGTGAAGATTCGTCCTGTACTGCCAATGTTGTACAGGCAGCCACAAAAAGTGTTATTGCTACTGCAGGTCATTGTGTCCAATCACCTGCAAATGAACATCATGAACGTATTGACCATCTTGTTTTCTTGCTTAATTACAATCACGGGCGCTGGGATGGGCGATTCCCTGTGAGAAACATATACACCGTGAACGGATGGTCACAGCAAGGCATAGATGGTTTTGACTTTGCTTTTCTAAGCGTGGCACACAATAACTACGGTTCCAGACCAGGTGATCTTGTCATACAAACTCCGATCAGGTTTGCTGCTCCAGCTACACAGGGAACCTTCTCACTCTATGGCTATCCAAATGCCATTGATGAAGGTGAGCATCTGGTGAAATGCTCAGAACGAGCAGTATTTTATCCTGATCCCCATGGGGGCGGCCCGAGGGTGCGTTCGTTGCCCTATTGCCATAATTTCAGCGAAGGGGCTTCTGGTGGCCCTGCATTACAGAATCTGCCCGATGGCACATATCAAACAGGCAATGTTGAGGGTTATGTTGATAGAGTTGGAGCAGCAACTTTCACCTATTGGGAAGCGGCTGCTCACGGTGCTTGGGATCGGGCACAACACGATCAATAGTTTTTAGGGATGAATCAGTAACAAGAATGTGGCTCATTTGGGTCGTCCCTCCACACAAGAGGGGCGATTCATAGTGTTTGTTGCTAATTGCATTGTTAGAAGCAAATAAAGACTTCCTTAGTTACAGTCAATGCCTTGCTTCCAGTATCTGATGGAAGATCGCGGATTCTATAAACCACTTCAATTAAAGGTGTCATCACGGGCTTCCCGAACAAGCAACAAACCAACTCTTTAGTTAATTCCTGAGTGATTTCAAAATTCCAGGTGTTGCCGTCACTCTCTTCAATAATGGCGTATGCATTTTTATCTTTACTTTCAATGCGGATCAAAACACCATCCTTTACAGCGCTTTAGCGCTTTGAGTAAAAGGTCCGAAATTCTCTAAAAAATGATTCACACAGAACCCCAATTTACGCTCCGCAATCCGCAAACCACATCAAAAACTCCATGAAAATAATCATTAATAACTTTACTTATTACGAAGTAAAATTAATAAAAATAAATAAGTAATTGATTTATAAAAATGAAAGTTACATGTTCACCCATCAGTGTAAGAACAGTTTGAAATTGCAACAATATCAGCAACACAGTCATCCAGACTCTGGGGACAGAGACCAAGACTTGGCTCCCTTGATCACTACATAATTACTGAAGTGACATGCCAAAACGGTCACCCTGCAAACATAGCGCAACCTCATCAACATCCTGAGCCCCCAGACTTGAATAAAACACACCAACATTGCCAACCCCAGTCGTCCCGTGGCAAATCATGCAAGGCAAAATGCCAATCACCGCCACCGTACAACTGCCGACAGATCTTCATCCCAGAAAAAACAAGCGCAGATCACAGCAACGAATGATCAAAACTTCTTGTTTGTTTGACCCTCAGACCATCCATTAAAACTGTCCTCATGCCACCAAACGCACAGCACAGCCCGCAGACGTGCGATCCTAAACAGATGTCATCACCACTCGAATGTGCCAAATACCTCCTCTCAGCCCACACACCCCATCAACTACCGTCCGATGACGGAAGCGAAGTTGCCTTTGCCGGACGTTCTAATGCTGGAAAATCCAGCGTACTAAACACCTTAACCCGTCAAAACGCACTCGCCCGCGTCTCCAAAACTCCAGGCCGCACCCAGCAACTGGTCTACTTCACAGTGACACCGCAACGCTACCTGGTTGACCTCCCCGGCTATGGCTACGCCAAAGTCCCCAAAGAACTGCAAATACACTGGCAAGCATTTATTGACACCTACTTCCATCACCGCCAATCCCTCCGTGGACTGGTGGTGGTAATGGACATTCGCCACCCACTCAAAGAATACGACCTACAAATGCTCGCCTACGCCAGACAACGCGGCCTACCCGCACAGGCACTACTGACTAAAGCCGACAAACTCGGCAGAGGCCAACAGGCACAAACACTACAAAAAGTGCGCAATGAACTCACCAAACACTTCGCTGACCATATCAACATACAAACCTTCTCCAGCAAATCGCGCCAAGGTGTGGAGCAATTGCATACAGTGATCGAAACCTGGTTAGGCTTAGCAAGATCCGGCTGAATCTAAAAAAACACGCAAACCCATCACAACCCTTTGATTTATATAAAATAGAAAAAATTTTTCACACACAGATAAACACCCATGCGACACCCCTATAGAAAGCGCAAAGAACACCGACATCAATCCTTTCAGAGACATACTGCGGTTATAGTGCCGCACTGCGATGCTTAAGGAACCATCCTCGCATCGCCCCATCTACATTCACTGCGAGCCCTACCCTTGTCGAGTCCGAGTCACATTACCGAGATCCCAATCACCAACCGCGCGCAACTCGTAGAAGTCCTGGCATCTGGCGAAAAACCCGCCTCCCAGTGGCGCATTGGCACCGAACACGAGAAATTCGGCTTCCGTTTGGACGACCTGCGCCCACCAACATTCGATGATGAACGCGGTATTGAGGCATTGTTGACCGGCATGACCCGCTTTGGCTGGACACCGGTACAAGAACATGACCGTACCATCGCACTGCTACGCGGCGATACCTCCATCACCCTCGAACCGGCCGGTCAACTTGAACTCGCCGGCGCCCCCTTAGAAACCATCCATCAAACCCACATCGAAGCTGAAACACACCTACGCGAAGTCAACGAGATTGCCAACACCCTGCAACTCGGATTCATAGGCATGGGTTTCCACCCCAAGTGCACACGTGCGCAAATGCCGTGGATGCCCAAAGGCCGCTACGCAATCATGCGTGCCTACATGCCCAAAGTTGGCCAACTCGGCCTTGACATGATGACCCGTACTTGCACCGTACAAGTCAACCTCGACTACGCCAGCGAAACAGATATGGTGAAAAAATTCCGGGTTTCACTAGCACTGCAACCGATCGCCACAGCATTGTTTGCAAACTCCCCATTCACCGAAGGCAAACCCAACGGTTACTTGAGCTACCGCTCACACATTTGGACCGACACCGACCCAGACCGCACCGGCATGCTTGATTTCGTTTTTGAGGATGGCTTCGGCTATGAACGCTACGTCGACTACTTACTTGACGTCCCGATGTACTTCTCTTACCGCACTGGCATCTACCACGACGCCAGCGGGCAGAGCTTTCGCGACTTCCTGCAAGGACGCCTACCCGCCCTTCCTGGCATCTTACCAACCCTCCGTGATTGGTCCGATCACATGACAACCGCATTCCCTGAAGTACGTCTAAAGAAATACATAGAGATGCGCGGCGCCGACTCCGGCCCACTGCCAACCCTGTGCGCACTCCCCGCCTTCTGGGTGGGCCTGCTGTACGACAACACCGCACTGGATGCCGCCTGGGACCTGATTAAAGATTTGACTCTGCAAGAACGCCACGCCCTGCGCAACGGCGTGCCCCGACATGCCTTGGCACTACCATTCCGCAACAGCACCGTGCGCACACTGGCACTTCAAACCCTGGACATCTCACGCGCCGGCTTACGTCGCCGCGCACAGCACAACGCCAACGGTCAAGACGAAACCATCTTTCTCAATGTCCTTGATGAGATCGCTCACAGCGGCCAAACACCTGCACAACGCAAACTACAACTGTATGAAAGCACCTGGAATCACGACATCAATCCGATCTTCAATGACTACGCCTATTGAAGCCCGTAAAGACGCTCCCCCTGCCCTAATATCCCCCTTTTCCTACACACCCCACCGATTTCCACTCAGCCACATTGACCCCAACCAACATTAGATTTCCAACCAACTGATACTGCCACCTGCATAACCACATCCCCGGATGCACCTCCTCCATCAACCATCTCCAGAAGCGTTTCACACCACAGACAGTAACTCGTGAAATGCTCCACTCAAACCTACCGATTCCCCCTTTTCCTGTTATCTACATTCAACTTCAACACTGCATCTAAGAACGCGACTAACCAGTATCAGCGCGACCACCCCACCGAAAAACTTGCCCACATCACACAATCCCCCCGATCAACACATCCTCCCTGAAACCCCAACACAATCAAACAGCCCCTACACCCCTTGGCATCTCAGCCACGGCAACGCGACACATAATCCCCCAACGCCGCACGTAACCGGACCAAACCATCGGCAAGCTCCTCATCACTCACATTCAGCGCCGGCACAAAACGCAGCACGTCAGGACCAGCCTGTAACAACAACACACCGTGCTCAGCCGCCACCTCAAGAATCGCACTGGCTTGCCCTGCATACAGCGGCGCCAACACCGCGCCCAGCATCAGACCGCGACCGCGCACCTGCGTAAACACCCCACCGAATGCCTCGCTGATCTCTTCCAACCCAGCGCGTAGCGCGACCGACTGACGCTGCACATTGGCGGCAATCTCAACCGAAGCCAACTTACGCAACGCCACCCGCGCCACAGCAGCAGCCATAGGATTGCCACCAAACGTCGTCCCATGCGCCCCGAACTGCATCACCTCAGCAACCTTCGGACCAGCCAACATCGCACCAATTGGAAACCCTCCACCAAGCCCCTTGGCCAACGTCACAATGTCCGGCACCACCTCTTCCTGCCAATAGGCGAACAACGTCCCAGTACGCCCCATGCCGCACTGAATTTCATCCAATACCAACAGCGCCCCATAGCGATCACACAACGCACGTACCTGCGCCAAATACCCTGGCGCTATCGGCATCACCCCACCCTCTCCTTGAATCGGCTCCAACATCACCGCAGCGACATCACCACCGACCATCGCCGCTTCCAACGCCTCAATATGATTGAAATCGACATAGCGGAACCCCCCAGGCAACGGCTCATAGCCCTCCTGATACTTAGGCTGCGCCGTCGCCGTCACTGCACCCAAAGTACGCCCGTGGAAACTGCCACGGAACGTCACAATCGTACGATGCTCCGGTAAACGCCCCTGCGCAGCAGCCCACTTACGCACCAACTTGATTGCCGCCTCGTTGGCTTCAGTCCCGGAACTGCAAAGAAACACCCTCTCAGCGAACCGTGAAACATCCACCAACTCCTGCGCCAAGCGCAACGACGGCTCGCTATAAAACACATTGCTGGTATGCCACAGACGACCTGCCTGCTCCACCAAAGCAGCGACCAAATCCGGATCACAATGCCCCAAACAACACACCGCAATCCCAGCAGCCAGATCAAGATAATCGCGCCCCTGCTCATCCCATACACGGCTGCCTTGACCACGCACCAACACCACCTGGCATGGACGATAGACCGGCAAATAATAGCGAGACAGCGATAACACAGATTCAGACACAGCGCTCATTGACGTCTTATCGATAATATGAACGCTACATTCTCGTGTATTTCAATCAATAAGACACGATCACGACATGCCCCTACTTTTCGACTCACAAATGACGCCAATCACCAACAGCGGTTGGCGCCGCCACTGGTTCGAGATCGTCTACCGTCACGATACTCCCCCATCACGGAACTTTGATCTGCTACTGATGTCAGCGATCTTAGGCAGCGTCCTCGTGGTCATGCTCGACAGCGTTCTAATCCTCCAAGCACACTGGAAATACTTCCTGTACACCCTGGAATGGCTCTTTACCCTCATATTCACCGCCGACTACCTGATCCGCTTGGTGGTGGTGCAACAGCGCCTACGTTACGTACTGAGTATTTGGGGAATCATCGACCTCCTATCGATCCTACCCACCTACCTATCCCTCTTCATGCCCGGCACACAGAGCCTGCTGATCGTCCGCGTCCTGCGACTACTGCGACTATTCCGCATCCTTAAAATGACCCACTATGTCGAAGAAAGCGGCGAACTGATACAGGCCCTATGGCGCAGCCGACGCAAAGTCATGCTGTTCATTTGCACCGTCATGACTATCGCCATGATTGCCGGTGCCACCATGTATGTCATCGAAGGCCCCCAACACGGCTTCACCAGCATTCCCACCGGCATGTACTGGGCCATCGTGACCATGACCACCGTCGGATTCGGTGACATTACCCCGCAAAGCACACTGGGCCGCTTTGTCACCTCAGCACTCATCCTGATTGGATACAGCATCATCGCCGTTCCTACCGGCATCTACACCGCCGAACTGACCCAAGGCCTACTCCGCAGCGAAGAAGAACACCGTCACGACATGCGAACCTGCCCACATTGCGGCCTCCAAGGACATGACCACGACGCACGCTATTGCCGCAACTGCGGCGGAATACTGCCGCAAACCCTGCATGAACCTAATCCAGCTACACAGCAGTAATCATTTCCCCATCAAATACAGCACCATGACACCGTCATCCCCCCTATTCACCCAACCATCACCCATTCACCCATCTCACTGCTATTTGCTCATCCACAACCAACAACGCCCTAATCCGGATTCAAAAACACAATGTACCTCTAAATCATGACCCTCCAACCTCATGACGAGTGGGTTCTGCAAACAACACCACCGATGTGCAAAACCAACTCAAGTCAATAGACTAAAAGAATGTACCGCCCCGCCACACTGCACGGATGACCCTCCGCACCACCAACCAACGCCGCCAACTGGCCAGACAACAACCTCCCCTATTACCCGAAGATGCAACAACCATTGCACACTGCCTTGATGCACTCTGGATCAAACACGGACTATCACGGCACACCCTCAACAGCTACCGACGCGACCTGGAAGGCCTGGCCCGCTGGAACAACGGCCGTGCCGGACCTCTAGCGACCTTAACGCCACCTGCCCTGCTCGATTACCTCACCTGGCGCACCCAACAACACTATTCCCCACTGAGCAATGCACGCTTACGGTCCGTACTGCGTACCTTCTTTTCCTATGCCGTCGAATGCGGCTGGCGCAACGACAACCCAAGCACCCTGCTAGCCCACCCAGTCTTACCCCATCCATTACCGAAAGCACTCACCGAAAGTCAGATAGAAGCACTCTTAGCCGCACCATCAATAGAAACCCCAGAAGGACTACGTAACCGAGCCATGCTGGAATTGATGTATGCCGCCGGCCTGCGCGTCAGTGAATTGGTCACCCTCCCCGTGGCGATGCTGAACCAACGTCAAGGCGTCCTACGCATCACCGGCAAAGGAGGTAAAGAACGACTCGTCCCACTCGGCGAAGAATCCCAACACTGGCTACAACGCTATTTAGAACAGGCACGGCCATCCCTGGCGGCCGACAAACCCATTCCCGCCGACTCGGACGGAGACGTCCCCTTGTTCATCAACACAAACCTGAAACGTCTCAGCCGCCAACAATTTTGGAGATGGATCAAACACTATGCCGCCTTGGTCGGCATCGCCCCAAACAAAGTCAGCCCCCATGTCCTGCGTCACAGCTTTGCAACACATTTACTGAACCACGGCGCAGACCTGCGTGCATTGCAAATGTTGCTGGGCCATCGCTCCATCTCGACGACACAGATCTACACACTCATCGCACGCCAGCACTTACAACAATTGCACGCCCAACACCACCCCCGTGGTTGAAAAGCACATACGGTAATGACAACGCACCCCAGAACAATGAATACAGACCTGTCCGACCACACCATAGACATCATGATGCAGCATCCAGCCTGTGAGACAATTACAATTCATTGTTCCATTTGGATGTTTGAATGTACCGCCTTATCGCCGCCTTGTTGCTGGGTATCGTGACCCTCACCGCCTGCGCACAACCCTCACAACCCAGCTCCAACAAAACGAGCACCACACCAACCAACACCACGCCAGCCAACGTGCAACAACGCGTGACTGCCGCCCTAAACACTCTGGACCCAGATTTCAAGCCAGACTACATCGGTGCCGCACCATTCCCGGGTTTCCGTGAAGTTGTGGTCAGCGGCCAAATTCTGTATGTCAGCGACAACGGCCGCTACCTCATTCAGGCACAACCCTACGACATTCAAAACAAAAAATTTGCTGTCAGCGAAGGGCTGCTTTCCTACCGCCGCACCCAACTAGCCACAGTGCCCCAATCGCAACGCATCGTGTTCGCACCAAAGAACCCCCAATACACCATCAGCGTATTCACCGACATTGAATGCGGCTATTGCCGGAAACTACATAGCGAAATCGCCGAACTGAATAAACAAGGCATCGCCGTTGAATACCTCGCCTTCCCACGGATGGGTTTAGGAAGCGAAGATTACAAAGACATGGTCTCAGTGTGGTGCGCCGCTGATCGTAAACAAGCACTGACCGAAGCAAAAGCCGGCAAAAAAATCCAGAATAAAAATTGTAATAACCCTGTTGCCTTGGAATACAGCCTAGGTCAACGTATCGGCGTCAACGGCACCCCAGCAATCTTCGCCCCAGACGGCACCCAGCTTGGCGGCTATCTACCACCAGAAAAACTACGTGCACTGCTGGACAAACTCGCCGCCGCCACAGCTAAAGGGGGCTGAGACCTTCTACCAGAACAGCAAGCCTCCCGCTCCCCTCTGCCACACTCTGCATCACTTCGGCTCCCATGTTGCTACCACCTCATGCGAGCCGAAGCACTGTCCTGTAATACCCCGCTAACCGCTCCTGCCAACACCAACACCCCGCATACGTACGGGTACAATGGTCGGCCTGCCTCCTCACTATGGTTCCTCGGACATGATCGTCCTCAAGGGTGCATCCGCTCTGTCGCCATTTCGGCTTGCCCGATTTGAATCCCGCCTACAAACCACTGTGCCTGAACTGCGCATTGTCGGCGCATGGCATTGCTACCTGATTCAAATCAAATCCGGCCATACCCTCGATATGTCGGCCCTGCACCGCATCCTTCAAGCCGAATCAGTCTCTGAACTACCCCAGAAACACGTGGTATCACGCTACGTCATGCCGCGCCTGGGAACACACTCCCCATGGTCAAGCAAAACCACGGAACTGCTTCATGGTGCCGACCAACCCATTGCACGCATCGAACGCGGTACCCGTATCGACCTCCTAGGCTGGTCAGCCAACGCTGCGACCTGCCCGGCCATCGCCAAACAACTCTACGATCCAATGACTCAATCACTCCTGGAGTCAGAGGACGAAGTCAAAACCTTGTTTAACGTGCCCGAACCACGGCCACTGGAACGCATTGCGTTAATTGATTTAGAACACGCCAACACGCGATTGGGACTGGCATTGACTGCCGACGAAATCGACTACCTGCGCACCCGTTATACCGAACTAAACCGTGTCCCATCCGATGTCGAATTGATGATGTTCGCACAGGCCAACTCTGAGCACTGCCGACACAAAATATTCAATGCCACTTGGACCATTGATGACAAAGAGCAACCGTACTCCTTGTTTCAGATGATCAAACACACCCACCAACACACCCCGCAATACACACTCAGCGCCTATGCCGATAACGCCGCCGTCATTGAGGGCCATCCAACAACACGTTACCGCCCAGACCCCATCACCGGCGAATACCGCCATGAAGCGGTCCTGCCTGGCGCGTTCCAAATCAAGGTAGAAACACACAACCACCCGACCGCGATTGCACCCTTCCCTGGTGCCTCCACAGGTGCCGGAGGCGAGATCCGTGATGAAGGGGCCACTGGTCGCGGCGGCAAACCAAAAGCCGGATTAAGCGGATTCTCTGTCTCCCACCTACGCATTCCAACACTTCCCCACCCGTGGGAAACGCCACGTGCACTCAACCCACGCATGGCCTCAGCACTGGACATCATGCTAGAAGGCCCACTCGGCAGTGCCGCGTTCAACAACGAATTTGGCAGACCCAACCTCCTGGGCTACTTCCGCAGCTTTGAACTTTCCGCAAGCAAAACACTCACCCGCGCCTATGACAAACCCATCATGCTGGCCGGCGGCTTGGGGGCGATCGACCGCATACACATCAAGAAACTCCGGCTACAACCAGGCGATGTGATCATCGTATTGGGTGGCCCAGCGATGCTCATCGGATTGGGTGGCGGTGCCGCAAGCTCCGTCACTTCCGGAACGAGCACAGAAGCACTAGATTTTGCCAGCGTCCAACGTGATAACCCGGAGATGCAGAGACGCTGCCAAGAAGTCATTGATCACTGTGTGGCACTGGGTACAAACAACCCAATCCGCTCATTTCACGACGTCGGTGCTGGTGGTTTATCCAACGCGATTCCCGAACTGCTACACGACTCGGAAGTAGGCGGCGTCATCGACCTGGCCAAGATACCCAGCGATGACCCATCCCTCTCCCCTTTAGAACTGTGGTGCAACGAATCCCAAGAGCGCTACGTACTCGGCATCTCCGCGCCACATCTGCAAGCATTCGCAGCCATCTGCAGCCGTGAACGTTGCCCGTTCGCCGCGGTCGGCGTAGCCACTGCAACAGAACAGTTGATTGTGGGCTATGGTGTCACCCTCCCCGCAGCGCTCCACGTTACAGAACAACAGACCCCACAGAGAGCAAATCGCACTGAGACTTCCCCAACACCCAACACCCTCGTCTCCCCCGTCAGGGAAGCGTTTGCAATCGATTTACCAATGGATGTGCTGTTCGGAAAAGCGCCAAAGATGCACCGCAACACGGCACACCCGCCACCGCCGCAATGGCCAACACTAGACAGTACCCAACTGGATCTGCACCACGCAGGGTTACGTGTCCTCGCCCACCCCACTGTGGCGGCCAAGAACTTCCTGGTGACCATCGGTGACCGCAGCATCGGTGGTCTCACCGCACGTGAACAGATGATTGGTCCATGGCAACTGCCACTCGCTGACTGCGCGATCACCCTTGCCGGCTTTAGCAGCTATGCCGGCGAAGCCTTCGCCATTGGGGAACGCGCTCCGCTAGCCCTATTGAACTCCGCCGCCGCCGCACGTATGGCGGTCGGAGAAGCCATCACTAACCTATGCGCCGCTCCAGTAGAGTCACTGAGCATGGTGAAACTCTCGGCGAACTGGATGGCAGCCGCAGAGTACCCCGGTGAAGACGCTCTGCTATACGACGCCGTCAAAGCTATAGGAATAGAACTGTGCCCGGCACTGGACATCAGCATCCCCGTGGGCAAAGACTCGCTCTCGATGCAGAGCCGATGGCAAGGCGACGGCGCCACACACACCTGCATCTCTCCAGTGTCACTGGTGATCTCCGCGTTTACGCCCGTGGCTGATGCACGCAGGCAATTAACACCGCTGCTACATCACCAGACCAATAGCGAACTTTGGTTGATTGCTCTGGATGGTGGCAAACAGCGGCTCGGCGGCTCGGTGCTGGCGCAGGTGCATGCTGACAGCGCAGCACTCCCCGCCTTCGGTGGGGAATGTCCGGATCTGGATACACCAGAGACGCTGCGCGCGTTCTTCGCACTGATGAACGATGCGCGCAACGCAGGCCTGCTGCTGGCCTATCACGACCGCAGCGATGGCGGCGCATTCGCCGCATTGTGTGAAATGGCATTTGCTTCACATCTGGGCCTAGACATTACATGCGACAACCGTACCGAACATCTCTTCCCTCACCTGTTCAACGAAGAACTGGGCGCCATCGTACAAGTGGCCGACGAGCACCGCACCGCTTTCGCCGATCTGGTGGAACACCATGGCTTGACGGCCTACACACAGCGCATCGCACACCCCACAACAGCGCCGTCTATCCGGGTGATGCACAACGATCAATGCCTCGCCCAATGGACTTGGGAGACATTATTTGACGCCTGGTGGTCAGTCACGCATGCAATACAACGCCTGCGCGACAATCCAGAGTGTGCCGACGAAGAGCGTGAAATTGCACGGACGTTCACCGCACCAGGACTGAAACCAACCTTGAGTTTCGACCCAGCCGCGGATGTAGCCATGCCGTTCATCTCGACCGGCATCCGGCCCAAAGTGGCTATTCTTCGCGAACAAGGGATCAATGGCCACATTGAGATGGCGCTGTGCTTTGAGCGCGCCGGTTTTCATAGTGTCGACATCCATATGAACGATCTCATTACCGGCCGTGTCCATCTGGATGAGTTCGTCGGCTTAGCCGCCTGCGGTGGCTTCAGCTACGGCGACGTGCTCGGCGCCGGCCGCGGCTGGGCCACCTCAATTCTGGAACGTACCGCGTTACGCGACCAGTTCGCCGCATTTTTCACACGCACCGATCGTTTCGCACTTGGGGTGTGCAACGGCTGCCAGATGCTAAGCCAACTCAAATCAATGATCCCTGGTGCCGAACACTGGCCACGTTTCGTACGCAATCGCAGCGAGCAATTCGAAGCCCGTACCGCACTGCTAGAAGTCATCCAATCCCCTTCTATTTTCTTGAGCGGTATGGCCGGCTCACGGCTCCCCGTAGCGGTGGCCCACGGCGAAGGCTATGCCATGTTCGACACCCCTGCAGATCAAGCGGCTGCACACGTCGCGCTTCGCTATATCAATGGACATGGGCAAGCAGCGACACACTATCCACTCAACCCCAACGGCTCACCCAACGGCATCACCGGACTGACAACCACTGATGGCCGCATCACCATCCTCATGCCGCACCCGGAACGTACTCCACGCACTATCAACCTGAGCTGGTGCCCGAATGAGTGGGGAGAAGACGCACCTTGGTTACGACTCTTCCGCAATGCAAGAGCCTGGGTGGGCTGAATGCAGATACGGCGGTATCACGCCACGGCCAAGGCGCTGACAATCACCCTCGTTTTACAAACTGCACGCGATCAGCAAAAAAGCAAATACACCAAGAAAACAATCCATGTTCCTAAAGCAATGCGATCATTCAATGGGAGCCTGACAACACTCCAACTCGGCGTCTTGCGCCTTGTCTGGTTCAAATCGCGTGCCAGCGGAATGTCAATGCGGTGTCCTTCAGCAGTACGCCCGTTGTAATCGTTGTAATAAAAAAACGATTCTCACGCCTTGCCGCTTTTCAGAACATAAGTGCAACGTAGCCTCTTGGGTGGTACATCACGGTGGCTTGATTTTGGTCGCATCATAAAACTCTCTTTCTTTTTCTTTTTTCTGCTAGCTCATGTAGCGCAGCAAAATTAGGCTCTGTAGCATAATGAGACTGTTTAGGCTGTTGTAGTGGGCGTATATCAGTAGTTGCCATGTGCGTAGACACCCCGGCCAAGCGCAAGCGTGCAAACCAGCGGCCCACAATCGGGCGTCGGCTGGCGTTGACCACATAGCACCATCCTTCTTTGTCCAGCCATTTACGCTGACCGGCGAAGTTCTTATAGCCTGTGATTTCAACCAACTCTTCAGCGGTCAGAAATTCTGTTTCGCTCATAGCCATCTCACGTCTCACGCACTTGGGCGCTACATAGCTATCCAGGGATAAAAAACGGTCTTCCACATGCATTTCATATCCCTGCATCCTTGGGCATATCAACGCTAGTTTTTGAAGCATCCTGGATGCAAGTTTCACTATGAATGATGGATTGTTTTTCTAGGACGACGTGAGCTGCAATGTTGGCGCGCCCACCAATTCTTGACCACTCACCAATGCGGGCAAAATTGCCGATGCGGGCATGCCCATCAATGTTGACCCATTCGCCAATATCAGCGTGCTGACCAATGCGTACTGAACCATCAATGCGACAGTAAACACCAATGCATACTGATCCACCAATACGCGCACCAGATCCGATACGGCTTCTACGATGGATCATTGATTCTTCACCAATGCGTACCACGTTACCGATATAGACTCCTTCATCAATATAGGCACGTTTGGCAATCACAGAACGTTGGCGGATGACGCAACCTTTACGAATGAACGACCCTTGGCGAATCCTAGTTCTTTCACCAATGCTCGACCTTTCACCGATGTTGACACCATCATCAATGATGGAATCCTTAGCAAGGCTTACAAAATTTCCAATGTAGACTTTTTCACCGATACAAGCTCTTGCGGCAATGACAGCATTTTCGCCGATGAAGGAATCTTGATAAATCCTAGATCTTTCACCGATGTTCGACCTGTCACCGATGCTGGCACCATGATCAATCATCGCATGCTTACCAATGCGTACCGCATTGCCGATGCAGACTTTTTCCGCGATACAAGCTCTTTCAGCAATGTTTGCATCAGGAAATACCACGGCGTCTTTGCCGATCATGACGGAAGCATCTATCTTGGCATCAATAGAAACAATGCCGCCTTGGCTTCCGTCTGGGTTAACCCAATACCGCGCAAGGGCGGTGCTTAGCGCATAGCCAAATATGTAGTCAAAGGTGTCATTCATGACATCATTTCTCCTTGTGATGTAGGGACACATGGTTCGCGCATGCTTATCCTCTTTTCCTTGAATTTCTCGTTTTGATTCACGGCGGGCCATCCCTCATCCCTCCACCGTATCAGCAGCCATGATGTGATGAACGAATACAGACCAGTTGATAGCGGCGGAGCTTCATATCAGATACTCACATCACCTTGTCATCTACAGTAAGGCAGCACTGCTACACACTCGCGATCACATATCGATAAGACAGGATAATTCGTGACATCAGTCTCGTTCGATACACTCAAATTTGCAAATAAGCTTAAAACTGCCGCCATTCCACCTGCACACGCTGAGGCCGAAGCAGAAGCGTTAGAAGAGGTGCTGAAAACAAATCTACAAGAATCCAGAAACGGTAAGGCGTTAGCGCGTCTTGAAGCAAATATGGAGAAAGGATTCGCAGAGGTAGATCTACGTTTCGCACAGATAAATCAACGCTTCTCTGAAGTAAAAGGAATCGACGACGGCGACGCGGCGCTACACCATGCGGCGAAAGTGCTTGTGCTCACATCATTGATGCAATTTGCACTGCTCACGGGGGACTTTGAGTTCCACCTACAGGATGCCGCTAGCCTACAGGCTGCTGCACCATTGCCTGATAGCACGCGCTCCTCTTCATGCAGCATCTTATTTTTTCCGAATGCAGGGTGGCATACGAGGCTGGAACAGGGCCTTTCCCAACACCTTAGCAAGCCCCCCAAAACCATCTTCAGTATGCACCTCATCAACCAAAATATAATTCAATCACTTAGATTGACATTGATAACAGCACCTTCGGAAACCGATTCCATATAAATATTTGATTTAATTATTTTTTTCCAGAAAAGTACGGCACTCTACCCGGATCTGTTCCCCACTGCGGCGCCAATAATAGGTCACACAATGACGCTGGTTCTCTTGGCTGTGCCTGACTGCTACCGCGTAGAACGCCTGCGCAATCTCCTGGCGTGACACCGTTCCATCACCATTCCAATCCATATCCTTGAACTGCACGCCCTCAGCAATCGCTAAACCAACGTATCGGGTGTAACCCAACCAACATAGGAACACCAACATGACAGCACCCAGGATCTTCCGTCGTCGACTGAAGCGACCCTGCAAAATCATGTCATACGCCGGATTGATGCACCCAGCACTCCGAGTTTTCTCTCAATGTTTTCGTAACCACGATCCAGGTGGTAAATGCGATCAATGATTGTTTCCCCCTCCGCGACCAAACCAGCCAGAATCAATGAGGCCGAGGCGCGAAGGTCAGTCGCCATCACCGGTGCACCGCTCAATCGCTCGACACCCTGTACAATCGCGGTATGACCCTCAATCTGAATTTTGGCGCCGAGCCGTAACAGTTCATCAACGTGCATGAAACGGTTCTCAAAGATCGTTTCTTTGATCACACCGACACCTTCTGCAACACAATTCAGCGCCATAAATTGAGCCTGCATATCAGTGGGAAACCCAGGATAAGGTGCAGTTGTCAGATTAACAGAACATGGGCGCCGCCCCTGCATATCCAAACGGATACTATCTGCACCTATTTCGATGCACGCTCCGGCCTCGGTCAGTTTGCCCAGCACCGCATCCAGAGTCTGCGGGCGCACCTGCTGCATACTAATCCGCCCCCCCGTCATCGCTGTAGCCACCAAAAAAGTACCCGTCTCAATGCGGTCAGGTAACACTGCATACTGCCCGCTATTTAACCTTTCCACCCCTTCGACCACGATACGTGGGGTACCAGCACCCTCAACACGCGCACCGAGAGTGATCAAACACTCGGCTAAATCGACAACCTCCGGCTCCATCGCAGCATTCTCAATGACGCTCGTCCCCTGAGCCACAGCTGCAGCCATCAACAGGTTCTCAGTGCCTGTCACACTCACCACGTCGAACACGAAACGACCGCCCTTCAATCGACCCTGACTGACAGAAGCCTTGATGTAGCCATTCTCAACCGTGATCTCCGCACCAAGTGATTGCAATCCTCTGATGTGCTGGTCGACCGGACGTGAACCAATCGCACACCCCCCAGGAAGTGCAACTTCAGCGGCACCATAGCAGGCCAATAACGGACCCAACAGCAACACAGAAGCACGCATGGTCTTCACCAAGTCATACGGCACCACGCGCTGACGTACCCAGCGCGGATCAATCGTAATCGAACGTCCTTTCGCCTCAATGCCTTCATTCATGGTGACACCCGCACCCAATTCACGAAGCAAATTGATCATAGTGATCACGTCATGCAGATAGGGTACGTTGCTGATCTCCACCGGCGCATCAGCGAGCAACGTGGCACATAAAATAGGAAGGACAGCATTCTTGGCACCGGAAATCCGAACATCCCCATATAGCGGGGTACCACCAGCAACTACAATTTTTGACATGAATTAATCAGCACCATCAACGGATAGGTGGAAGGAAAAAAGTAATAACACAAACCAATAACGAGGCTGTCACTCCTCATCAGGAGTCAACGTTTTAAGCTGTAACGCGTGAACCGCTCCCCCCATCAAATCACCGATGGACGCATACACCATACGGTGACGGGCCAACGGTCCCTTACCGCGAAAAGCCTCACAAATCACCGTAGCCTCAAAATGAACACCATCCTCACCACGCACATCAGCACGGGCCTGCGGTAAACCAGACTCAATAAGTTTACGAATAGTTTCAGCGTCCAATAGACACGTCTCTAAATCTAATAAAATGGAGGTTCATTTTACTCCTGTACTGAACACATGTATGGCTGTCTCATTACTCCAGCACAATCACCTCAGCGATACAGCGCTGATCGCAAGCGCAAGAAGGGTGATCGAGATTGAGCGTGAGGCGCTGACATTACTCAACGAACGGATAGGCGCACCATTTGTGGCAGCCTGTCGGCTGATTCTGAACTCGCACGGCCGCGTGATCAGCACTGGCATGGGCAAATCCGGACACATTGCACGCAAGATCGCTGCCACCTTGGCTTCAACGGGTACACCCGCATTTTTCGTACATCCCGGCGAAGCTGGGCATGGCGACCTTGGAATGATCACGGACAGCGATGTGATCCTGGCGTTGTCCTACTCAGGTGAATCAGACGAAGTACGGATGCTGCTTCCAGTCCTCAAGCGTCAAGGCAATCCAATCATTGCCATGACCGGCCGCCCCCAATCAACACTGGCACAGGCTGCCGATGTGCATCTGGATGTCAGTGTCACCACCGAAGCCTGCCCACTGGATCTAGCGCCAACCTCCAGCACAACCACTTCGCTAGTAATTGGCGACGCACTCGCAGTCGCACTATTGGATGCACGCGGCTTTACTGCGGAAGATTTTGCCCGCTCACACCCCGCTGGCCACCTAGGTCGACGCCTACTACTGCACATTACGGACGTGATGCACAGTGGTGATGACCTGCCAGCAGTACATGAGGAAGCCACACTGAGCGAGGCATTACTCGAGATGACTCGCAAACGTCTGGGCATGACTGCAATCGTTGACAACGAGGGCCGACTCCAGGGAGTGTTCACTGACGGCGACTTGCGCCGTGCTCTGGACAGCAACATTGATGTAAGAAACGCGCGCATCAACGAAGTCATGACCCGCCATCCCAAAACAATCAATGCCGACCAACTCGCGGCCGAAGCTGCACGATTGATGGAAGCCAATAAAATCAATGGTTTGATTGTGGTCGATCCGCAACAGCGTGCGGTAGGCGCCCTGAACATTCACGACCTGCTGCACGCCAAAATTGTTTAATCCTCTGAAAAATACCAATGCCTTATTCCCCATTAAATACCCTGCCTGCCGATGTCATTCAACGTGCAAAATGCATCCGCTTAGCATGCTTTGACGTGGATGGCACACTCACTGACGGTCGTCTGTACTACGACCACGTCGGCCATGAAAGTAAGGCATTCCATGTGCTCGACGGTCAGGGTCTCAAACAATTAGAACACTGCGGCATCCGCGTCACCCTAATCACCGCACTAGCCAGCTTAGCCGCTAAAAAACGCGCCGAAGACCTAGGACTCCCGATAAAAATCGGCGTGCAAGACAAACGTTTAGCGGTACAAACACTGGCAATGGAATCAGGAATCGGTATGGACGCCGTGTTATTCATGGGCGATGACCTAGTCGATTTACCTGCCCTGCTCACAGTCGGTCTACCAGTGGCCCCGGCTAACGCACATCCGTGGATCGCAGAGAGGGTCGCTTGGCAGACCCGCGCCCGAGGAGGCGAGGGGGCCGCCCGGGAAGTCTGCGATGTGCTCCTGGCGGCACAAGACAAAGTCGACGCACTATTGCGAAAATTCACCCCATGAGTTGGCGCAGTATTCTCAACATCATGCTATTGCTCGCTGCGATTGTCAGCGGTTGGTCAGCGTGGCATCAACGCAAACACACCCAAGCCACACCGCTACGGGACATCGCAGCTGACTACACGCTCCAGGATTTTAAGCTGGTCGCTTTGGACACACAGACAGGCAAAGAGTCACTCACCCTGCTCGGGCAGCAGATGCAGCACAATCAGACCGACAGCAGTGCGGAGGTGACCGCCCCACTTTTTATGATCCCCGATCAAGCTGGGCAACACTGGACATTGCAGGCGCAAACAGGCTGGATCAACAAAGATGGAACACTGCTACGCCTTCGCCACGACGTCAAAGGCGACAGCCCCACTGACCTAGGACAGCTTCCAACCACATTCCGCACCCAAAGCCTTGACATCTACCCAAACCATCACTTGGCCAAGACCACAGATGCAGTAACGATCACCCATCAAGGTATCATTCAGACCGGCGTTGGGTTCGAAGTCAATACAAAGACCCAGCAATACAAGTTCAATTCCAAGGTAAACACGCGTTATGAACCGAGCGCCGCTCGTTAAATTTTTCTTGTTCCCGTTACTGTTCACACCACTGTCTGCAACAGCTAAAAGCAGCGATCGCAACCAACCGATGACAATCGACTCTGCTACTCAAGAAGGCAACATGCTTGGTGACGGCAAGGCGCACTACTCAGGGAATGTCGTGATCCAACAAGGCAGCCTTGAGGCCCATGCCGACACTGCCGATGTTTTTCTCAAAAATGGGGACATGGACCGTATCGTACTGATCGGAAAACAAGCCAGCCTCAAGCAGGATATGGATAACGGCTCAACACTACATGGCCAAGCCGACAATATCGATTACAAGGTCAAAGAGGGCATCATCATCCTCACAGGGAACTATAAAGTCGAATCACCTAAAGGAAATAACACTGGCCAACGCATGATTTACAACACCCAAACCGGTGACATGCGTAGTGGTAACGACGGCACCCGGGTGCGCACCACAATCCAACCGAAGAGTGTCTCACAAGGCACCCTGCCTGCCGCCAAGCAGGAGAAAATATAATGCTTGTAGCCAGCGGCCTGCGTAAGCGCTATAAGCATCGCGAGGTGGTCCGCGAGTTCGGACTGACCCTCCAGCCTGGCGAGATCGTAGGTCTACTCGGCCCCAACGGGGCTGGTAAAACCACCTGTTTCTATATGATCGTTGGCTTGGTGAACACCGATGCCGGTCGTATTGAATTAGACGGACGCGACATCACTGCTGCACCGATGCACGCTCGTGCGCAGCTGGGCGTGGGCTACCTTCCGCAAGAACCCTCCGTGTTTCGTAAACTGAGCGTCACCGACAACATCCGCCTTGTTCTAGAACTACGTCAGGACTTAAAAACCAACCAAGCACGTCAGCACGAATTAGATTCGCTACTCAACGAACTCCAAATCTCACATGTGGCCGGCCAACTCGGCGCCAGTCTGTCGGGCGGGGAGCGACGCCGTTGCGAGATCGCCCGCGCCCTGGCCGCACAACCACGCATGATGCTGCTAGACGAACCGTTCGCAGGTGTAGATCCGATCTCAGTCGGTGAGATCCAACGTATCATTACCCATCTTAAAGAACGGGGTATTGGCGTACTGATTACCGATCACAATGTCCGTGAAACCTTGGGGATCTGCAACCGCGCATACATCCTCGCCGAAGGTGGCGTCCTCGCACAGGGAACGCCAGATGCACTGCTTACTAATACGGATGTGCGCCGCGTATACCTTGGAGAGACTTTCCACCTGTGATCGACATCTAACGCCGATGATGGTCAGTACGAATAAACGATATGACATTGAAAGCAAGACTGCGAACATCCATCGGACAACAGCTGGTCATGACACCCCAGCTACACCAAAGCATCCGTCTGCTGCAAATGTCCAACGCCGAATTGCAACTGGAAATCACCGCCGCGATAGAGAGCAATCCACTCTTGGACTGGGCCGAGAACCAATCATCGGAGACCAGCGAAGCTACCGAAAGGGAAGTAGAAACAGAAGATTGGCAAGCCAAAGAATCCGCCTGGGATATCAACGGCAGTAAAAGCAACGAAAATGACGACAACAACCCTGCTGAACGTCTTACCACCGGGAACACTCTCACTGATCACTTGCTGTGGCAACTGCACCTCTCCCCACTGTCAGCACGTGATTACCAAATAGGCACCGTCTTGATTGATGCCATAGAAGAAGATGGTTACCTGCGTGAACTTTTGTCCACACTGACTGCAACCCTGGCCCCGTTATCCGTAGATGAAAGCGAACTGCTACCAGTATTACGACACATTCAATCTTTTGACCCGAGCGGCGTGGCTGCACGCTCGCTGGCCGAGTGCTTGACACTGCAACTGAAATCATTGAGAGAAGCGATACCCGGACGCACACTTGCACTGCAGATTGTCAACAGCCCACTGCTCGAACAATTGCCGCGCAGTGGTGTCACCGGACTGGCACGCGAACTGAAACGACCCTCCCAAGACGTCCAACAGGCAGTGGAATTGATCCGTGGACTGGACCCTCGCCCAGGTAAGAAAATTGGCGACTTAGAAGTTGGAACCTACGTTGTACCGGACTGTGTGATCTGGCGCCAACATGGGTTGTGGCAAGCCGCGTTGTTGGAACGTGCATTCCCACAGGTCGTCCTCCACCGCGGCTACGAACAGCTCATCAACAGCTGCAATGACGCCAATGCGAGCTACCTACGCAACCAACTCCAGGAAGCACGGTGGCTGCTCAAGGGCCTGGAAGCACGCGGTGAAACCTTGTTAAAAGTGGTAAACAGCCTCATACGTCACCAAGCGGGATTCTTGGAATTCGGCCAACACGCGTTACGTCCATTGACTATCCGCGAATTAGCAACGGAACTTGCCCTGCATGAATCCACCGTATCCCGTGCAATTGCTGGCAAGTATGTACGCACCCCACGTGGCACCTTACCGCTACGCACCTTTTTCGCTTCAGGAATCAGCACCGACAGCGGCGGAGAGACCTCCAGCTCTGCCATTCAAGCAATCATCAGACGTCTCATAGAAACTGAAAACCCCCGCAAGCCACTCTCTGACGCCAAACTAGCTGAATTACTGAAGACATCCGGTATCCCAGTAGCGCGACGCACCATAGCAAAGTATCGTGATGCTATGAACATCTCCGCATCCCACGAACGCGTCCGAGTCCTCTGATCTATCTATTTCCGGCGTCTCAGCGCCAAACAGGTGGATCAAACAGGAATAGGATGATTGATTAACGTAATAACCAATGGGAGGTATCCGATGCACATCGAAACTTATGGGCAACAGATCGAAGTCACTCCTGCTTTACGGGAGTATGTGGAAACGAAGCTAAAACGCCTCCAACGCCACTTCAGCCACCACTGCGAAATCCGCACCCAACTGTCCATGAGTAAAATCGACCATCATGTTACCGCTACAATCAATATCCCAGGCCGTACTTTGAATGCCAACGCCAGTGCATCAACCATGTACGCAGCCATTGATCTGGTAGCAGACAAACTTGATCGATTAATACTCAAGCACAAGGAAAAAAAATGCGACCACCACGCCAAGGAGGTACGCGATCACCTAGAATGATTGCAACTTGAAGTTACCTACTCCAGATTGATTTGATGGTAATGGTGCTCACCCAGAGTATCCGCGTGATTTAGCTAAAAAGCGTACTGACAACAGCAACGCAACACCGCAAACCACGCCCTAACTAGCCGCACCATAAGACCGTGAAACAAGCAGGTAATAACGCTGCTGCGTTGGCCTCACTCAATAGTAGACTTACTATTCAACGCAGCAGATGAAATCCCCAAACTGCTACTTTCTATACCAAGCCCGCAAAAAACGCTGAATGAATACCAGCATCACCGCCCGCGAACTGTTCGACTTACAACGCGACCGCCTCTCTCTACGCTGGATTGCGGGACAACAGGGCGAACACCGTCAGATTGACTCCGGTGATACCCGCGCCCGACGTCCCTCACTCGCCGGCTACCTGAATACCATCTACCCAAACAAAGTGCAGATCCTCGGTACCGAAGAACTGACTTGGTTGGATTCTCTGGAACCAAACAAACGCAAAGAAACCATTGAGAAGATCATCCAATTCCAACCGCTCACCCTGGTCATCAGCAAGAATCAATCCTGTCCGGAAGACATGCGGACAGCAGCAGACAACAGCCAGATTCCCTTATGGGTCTCTCCCAAGCGAGGCCACGAGCTTCTCAACCATCTTTCCTACCACCTCGCACGCATATTGGCGCCACGCGCCACGCTACACGGGGTATTCATGGAAATCTATTCAATTGGCGTACTCATCACTGGGGAAGCTGGCTCAGGCAAGAGCGAACTAGCGCTGGAACTCCTCAGTCGTGGTCATCGTCTCGTTGCTGACGATGCTCCAGAATTCACTCAGATCGCTCCGGACGTACTTGACGGCACCTGCCCTGAAATACTCCAAGACTTACTAGAAGTACGCGGCCTAGGCGTATTGAACGTACGCCACATGTTCGGCGATACCGCAATAAAGAAGAACAAATATCTACGCCTGATCGTACACTTAACCAAGCCAATAACCGAACCCACACCTTCCGGCTACGAACGCCTCACAGGGGATTCAGGCACACGCCACGTACTAGACTTGGATGTTCCATTAATTACTTTGCCAGTGATGCCTGGTCGCAACCTCGCAGTATTGACGGAAGCAGCCACACGCCTACACATTCTGCGTACCAAAGGCATCGACCCAGCAACAATGTTTATTGCCCGGCACAGCAACCTGCTAGAACGGCGTCCCCCATGAAACCGCCAGAACATAGCCTCATTATCATCAGCGGCCTATCTGGCTCTGGCAAATCCGTCGCCCTAAAGACCTTTGAAGACCTTGATTATTACTGCTCAGACAATCTCCCAGTAGAACTGCTACCGCACTTCTTACGCCGTCGCCTTCGCGTTGCCGAACTGAGCGATCAACGCATCGCCATAGGCATTGACATACGCAGCGGCAGTAATATCTCCGAACTAGACCAATGGCGCCACACAGCCAAGCATTACAACATCAAAGCACACCTGCTGTTCTTCGACGCCAGCAACGAAACTTTACTCAAACGATACGCCGACACCCGCCGCCGCCATCCGCTGAGTCATTTAGGGCTATCGCTACCAGAAGCCATTGCTCTGGAACGAGAATTGACCGCACCACTGCGCGAAGCCGCCGAGGCAGTCATAGACACCAGTACATTCAACGTACACCAACTACGCCGACACGTCGTCACAGAATTCGCACTAACACACAGCGACAAACTATCACTGTTATTTGAATCATTCGCATACAAACGCGGCGTACCAACAGAAGCAGACTTCGTATTCGACGCACGCATCCTACCGAACCCACATTGGGAACCAGAGCTGCGCTCACTGACAGGGCGTGATAGCAACGTGCGCGACTACATGGAACAACAACCAGACGTGATCCTCTACCTGACACAAATCACCGAATTTCTCGACACTTGGCTGGCACGACTACAGGCCGACACCAGAAGCTATGTCACCGTCGCATTCGGCTGTACCGGCGGCAAACACCGTTCCGTCTACCTAGCCGAGCAAATGGCCAGACACGCACGGGAAAAAGGGTGGTCTGAAGTAGCCACTTTTCATCGCGAACTTGAGTAACCTTAATGATCCAGAAAAAAAGCATCCACACTTCAAGCATCATGGCATAGCGAACTTTATAACCCAGAGTGCAGACACAAAACGGCATCACCAATGATGCTCAACCATTCCCAAAAGTCGATAAAACATTGCAACATACGTACCAACAATCTCCCTACCATCGCTCATCATTGCTACCACATCTCAAAATAAGGGGAATACATAAAAAAAACACCGACCGCTTTCCAACCTAAACATGTGCGACCCTGCCTACACCATATACACTCCAAATAACATGGCACGCGCCTCTGGGCGTAGCACCTACCCCCACAGATCAGCACATACACACCACACACCTATGCTCAGAGAACACCGCCATGTTAACTTTTCCTTATGGCCTGTGGCATTCTCCTAATCACTCACCCCGGCATTGGCCACGCCTTGTTACGTGTGGCTACAGCGTTATTACAACAATTACCCCTCAAAATCGAAGCATTTGAAGTCCCTCTCGATGTTGATCTGGATACATTGCTACCACACGCATCAGCAGCGATGCATCGGGTCAACAACGGAGAAGGAGTGTTAATCATGACCGATCTGTATGGCGCCAGCCCGAGCAACCTCGCACACCGCCTAGCCCAACTAGACACCCCCGTGCGCCGAGTCTCAGCCCTAAGCCTACCGATGCTATTACGTGTGATGAATCACCCAGAACAAAACCTGCAAGACCTGCCTGCCACGGCAGCCGCCGCAACCCGCAATGGAGCAATCATTGACGATGCTTGAACACGAACTAACAGTAACTAACAAACTAGGACTCCACGCGCGAGCCACTGCCAAACTGGTACAAACAATGTCGAAGTTCCAAAGCAACACGACATTGTCGACAAAAGGCCGCGAAGTCAACGCCAAAAGCATCATGGGAGTCATGCTGCTCGCCGCCAGCCAAGGCACCGTGATCCGGGTACGGATCGACGGTGAAGACGAACATACGGCAATGCAAGCACTGAGTGAACTGTTCGAAAACCGCTTCAACGAGGACACATAAAGAGCACAGATAAACATGCCCCACTCCGCTCATCGCCCCACCCCCACACTGCACACACAGATGAATGTGCGCCTCCAGGGCCACGGCGCAGCACGAGGCACTGCACTGGGGCGCGCCTGGGTCCGTCAGATGAACATCATCGAAATCCAGGATAAATACATCACTGACACTAACGCCGAATTACATAGCTTGTACCAAGCCATGAGCGCAGCACGTCAGGAAATACAAGTACTGCGAGAACGCATGCATGGCACCTTGTCCCACGAAGTCGGCGAGTTTCTCGACCTATACACACTGTTGATCGATGACCCTGAGCTACTACGGAGCCTGAACGAACTCATCCTCACTCACAACTACAGTGCCGAATACGCGCTGAAAATACAGCGCGACCGCCTCACCACAGAATTCGAAGCCATGGAAGACCACTACCTGAAAAGTCGCATGGACGACCTGAATCACGTGCTAGGACGCATCCACGCCTTTCTAAAAAAACACTCCCCCGAACCCAAAGATGCTGCAGGTGAAATCCTCATCTGCAACAACATCGCCCCATCCGAATTGGCCCAAGTACAAGCCCAAGGCATTATTGGAATCGTCATCGCGGCTGGCAATACACTCTCGCACAGCGCCATCCTGGCGCATAGCTTGCACCTGCCACTGATCGTTGGTGCAGGAGAGCTGCTGCTACAAAAGATCACCAACGGCGACATGCTGATCATCGATGGCAACAGCGGAGAAATCATTGTCAATCCATCGCCACAGGACCTGCGTCACTACCATAGCCGACTGCGCGAACGCGCCAAAGAACAACGTGAGCTGGAACAACTACGCTCTAAACACAGCCGCACTCGCGACAACGTCGACATTGTCGTACAGGCCAACGCAGAATCACCGGACGATGTCTCCCAAGCATACGCACTGGGCGCGGCCGGTGTGGGCCTGTACCGCACTGAATTCCTGTTTCTGCAACGCAACAAACTGCCGGACGAAGAAGAACAGTTCCAAACATACCGCGACACTGTACTACGTATGAACGGACGCCCAGTCACCATCCGCACATTAGATCTGGGTGCAGATAAAACCGACTGTACCGGCCTGACTCTCAGTAACGAAGAAAACCCAGCAATGGGCCTGCGTGGGATACGCCTGTCGATGGCACACCCCGCAGTGGCCAACACACAATTACGAGCGATCCTGCGCACCTCCACCTATGGGCATGTCCGTATCTTGGTCCCCATGGTTAGCTGCCGAGAAGAGATCATCCTTCTACGCAAGCAGATCAAAGCGCTCAGCATCCAATTGCGCACCGAAGGCCACGACATTGCCGAGCAGGTTCCACTAGGAGCGATGATCGAAGTACCAGCTGCAGCAATCGCACTCAACAGCTTTATCAAAGAAATCGACTTCCTATCGATCGGTACCAACGACCTGGTCCAATACCTATTGGCCGCCGACCGCAACAATGCGGCAATCAGCGAAATATACTCCCCACTCCACCCTGGCGTCCTGGCAGTACTGGCTCAGATCATCGTCACCGCACATACACATGCCACCCCTGTCGCCATCTGCGGTGAAATCGCTGGCGATCCACATTACGTGCCCATGCTTCTGGCATTAGGTCTCACAGAATTCAGCCTTCACCCGGCCACATTACTTGAAGTACGCCGTGCAATCCGCAACAGCGACCTGGGCACATTGAAAACAAGTGTAACCACACTGCTCCGCGCACGCGACCGGAAGAGCATCGAAGAATGGATGGCGGCACACGCCAATACGACACCGACATAATGCCACCATCGCTACCGGACGCTTATCTGGTCATCCTATTGAAAGACAATAATGAAGATTGATTGAATCCAACCGTACCCTTTGGGAACGGTCCATTTTTCCTCTGCCGGAAACCAGGCATGAAACCAACTGCACCTACTATCCAACGCCCTAGATAGCTGTCGTTTAGCACCATTGGACGCTTGATTAACACACTCAGTACAGCGGAGATCGGCAACCTCCTCGAATCACTACCCACAGGGAAACGCGAGACTGTATGGAGCTTAGTTAATCATGAAGACGATGGCAAAGTACTCCTGCACGTTGGTGACGAAGTGCGAGAAAGCCTGCTTGCGACAATGGACATGGAGGAGATCATCGCCGCAGTCGAAGACCTAGATATCGACAACCTAGCCAACTTAGTTGATGACCTGCCAAACACAGTTATCGACCAACGCCATTCAATCAATGGACGGCGAAAGCCGTAAACGCCTTGAACAAGCCATCTCCTATCCTGAGGACAACGTCGGACCCCTGATGAACCCCCGACACAATCACGGTACACGCCAATGTCAATGTCGACATGGTCCTAGGCCAATTGCGCCTGCGTGCCGAACTCCGCGACCACACCGACAACCTGTACGTGGTGAGCCACCACCACCAATACCTAGGCAGAGTTTCACTAGCGACACTCGTCACCCATCAACCCGACACACTGATTAATCGCTTAATTGACAACGAACAACCAGCCATCAACATCAAAGAACACGCTCAAGAAGTCGCACGCCAATTTTCTTACAACGACAGGCTCTCCGCCCCAGTCGTCAACGAAAACAACGCCCTTCTCGGCCATATCACTATCGACAACATCGTCGACATCATCCGTGAACAAGCCGAACACCAAGCCATGAGCGCCGCAGGACTCAGTAATGTAAAAAACATGTTCAGCCCAGCACGACTTACATTCCGACGCCGGCTACTGTGGTTAGGCATCAACCTATGCACTGCATTCATCACCATCAACGTTGTCAGCGAATTTGAATACACCATCAAAAAGTGGTGACACTGACAGCGCTGACGCCAACCGTTGCCAGCATCGGAGGCAATGCGGTCACCCAAGTCCTGGCAGTGATGGTGCGCAGCTTGGCACTCGGCCAGATCAGCATCCTCCAACGTATTTACCACTCCTCAAAAAAGAAATCGCTGCTACCTTCATCAACGGCATCTCCCTGAAATGTAAGCTTGGGCATCATCGTTTTGCTTTAGCTCAAACAACCCATGCTGTCCCTGGTGATCTGCTGAGCACTGACCATCAACTTATGTACCGCAGCATTGGGAGGAGAGTCATCATCACAATGACACTCAAACGCCTAGGCTTCCACCCAGCATTAGCGGGAGGCGTTATTCTCAACTACCCTGACTAATACTAATGTCACCGGCTTTCTAGGCTTAGCAACACTCATCCTGCTACGCTGAACACCAGTACAGCAGCATCACATCGACAACCTCAAAAGAAGCCCCCCAAAGGGGTAGCAATACTCCATCCTTGCACATCAACCCGTAAACACACCGGCCTTTCCTACGCAAAATATCTCCTATGCACCCCAAAAACTTCCAACATCAGCTCAAAACCATCCCACAACCTCCGGAAGAAACCCGGGACTTCGTGTTCAATCACACCATGCTACGGGTCAAAGACATCAACGCTTCTCTGGATTTCTACGCTCGCATACTCGGCTTCCGCCTGATCGACCAACGGGACTTCCCCGAAGCACAATTCAGCCTGTACTTCCTCGCACTGTTACCCCAGACGGTACACATCTCAGACAATGACACCGAACGCCGCCTGTGGATGTCCGGCATCCCCGGAGTCCTTGAATTGACCCACAACTACGGAACCGAAACCCAAGAAGGACAGATCTACCACAACGGCAACAGCGAACCGCGCGGCTTTGGCCACATCTGCATCTCCGTGCCCGATCTGTACAGCGCCTGCGCACGTTTTGACACACTCCAAGTGCCTTATCAAAAACGCCTAACCGATGGCCGTATGAAAAACATCGCCTTCATCAAAGATCCAGACGGCTATTGGGTAGAAATCATCTCCAACACACCGCTGCCATAATCGCAACGTACTCCACCACATACCGACACCATCCGCCGCTCACCCAAAAAATTGCACACAGCACACCATCACTGCTCACGTCCCATGGTCACTTAATCCGCTGCCCCTTGCTCATCCATCAATAACGCTTGCGATTGAAACCACACTGACCAAAATAAGATCAACCCGCCATACCGGATGATGGCAATGTCTCCCGCGACGCCTGATCACCAGACCGTGAAGGCACACCCCAAGCCGACAACAGACGGAAAATCAACGACGGTAACAACGTCGTAAATGCCGCATACAACAGCAACGCCCCAAACAATACCTCCGAGATCGAGAAACGATCACGCAAAATTCCAGCTAATACCAATGTAAAAATTAGTGTCGGTACCAAAGCCAACGACACCCTCAAACTGGAGCGAAAATCCTCACCCTTACCGAACAGCACACGCCGTTGCACCCATATCACCGCAATGCGCAGCGGTAACACCACCATTGTTATCAAAATACCCAACCCCAATGCCTCAAAACTCAGTGCCTGCGGCGACACATTGGTACCGGCCCTGAAGAAATAAAACGGTACGAAAAATGAAGCAAACAAACGCACAGCATTCAAATTTTCCTCAGAAGCCAAATGCGGCATGCGCTGGTGCAACAAACGCGCAATCAAACCAGTAATGAATGCACCCACCAAGTAATAAACACCAATCTTGTACGTTGCGTAAGCAGCGATCATGCCGACCATGACCAGCAGCGAGAACTCCGAGCCTGGCGCTTGCGGCACCACCCAGCGATCCAAAGCAACAAACAACAACGGCAAGCACACAAACAACGCTACCAACACACCGCTGGACAACGCCATTTGCCACGGATCAGATGCCTGCAGAACGAAAAACAACACCGTCAGAGCCAGCAACTCACTGGCAATGGCCTTGTTCACTACCCAGAAACGCTCATGCTCATTCAAGCCTAAACGCCCAATCGAATCAATGATGAAACCAGGCGATGGAGTCAACAGCGCTAACGCCAACAGGCCAGCGACCTGCCACGTCAAACCCACGTAGCGCCACACCAACCAACCCAAACAGAACAACGCAACACTATAGACCAGCAAATGCACCCCCAGCGGCCATAATTCACGCCGCAAGGCCTTCAGATCCACCTCCAACCCAGCAAACAAAAACAACGAAGAAATTCCTAGCGTACTCAGTAAGACAATCACATCATCATGTGGTTTCCCCCCCATCACTAACATCGTGCCAATTCCAAATAACAAACACGTCAGCGGCGCAGGAACCATAAAGCGCTGTAATGCACGCGGAATCACCAACAGGGCAAAAATCAACATCAAATAGATCAATTCACGATTCATCGATAACATCATAATTTTTCAGCATCTAAAATTGGTATCACAGATGAGTCCTCAGCACTGCGCCCTCATTGTGCCATCCATAAAACCTCAATCCCGCATCGGCCTATTCCTGAATAAACCAAGAAAAAAACACTGCATCTCAATCCAGGAAAACAGATTCTAAAGAAAAATATAAGTAACCACAGCACACCCATTTGAAACAATTTATTTATTTATTATTTTCTTATTTACTTCCAGATAAATAAAGCAACTGCCATCTACACTAAATATGCCGATCTAGAACACCATTCCATATGGATAGCACCAAACACATCAGACATAACAACACGTCGAACGCTTACGCATCACGATAAGAAAGTAATCACCCATGTCACGCAACAAAGGCCACGTGGCAATCCGATCATCTAACCACGCCAAAGACTGACCTAAAATCGGATAGCGCTGATACAAACCTACTAAATAAGGAGGCGGCAAGAACACACTCAACGGACGGTAATACTCTAAAGAAAAATAAGCTTCAAACACCCGATAAAACTCACGCGGCAGATAGCGTCGAATCCGAACCATTTGCCCACTCACACGCAACGCCGCGGCACCACACGCAAAACGCATACTCGCCTGCATCAAGCGACCACGTAGCGTGTCCTCATTCATCTCCCACGGGCACATGCGGCCAATCACCGAAAACACCAAACAACCATCGCTACGCAATAGACGCGCACATTCAATAGCGACCGCCGGTAAATCCTCAATATGATTCAAGGATCCAAAATTCGAATAAATACCATCGAATTCACCACGCAATTGATCAATGTGCTGAATCCCAACAGGTACAACCTGCAACCGAGCCTCTAGACCCACCGCCTGCGCACGCTGGTGCGCAGGCGCGACCATCGTAGAAGCGCCATCAATCGCCATCACCCTATAACCGCGTTGTGCAAATGCCTGCGCATCCAACCCGGTACCACACCCCAAATCAATGAGGCGTGCACCCACTGGTAACTCTGCAGCGACGGCCTTCCTCAGCAAAACATGCATGCGCTGAATTAGCACATTGTTGCCGCAGGTGCCATCATCATCGGAGCACACACTGTCAAATGTCGGTTTAACCTGAAACAGCTGTATCGGATCGACCGCATCAGCAATACCGCACGCAATGAAATTTGGAAACGCTGTATCACAGCGCCCACATTCATCCTGTCCATCCAAATTATTCATATTCATCTATACAAGCTCCTCCGAAATGCCCCCCATCTTGGATCACTACGGCAGTACCAACCCAAACATACTTGGTTTAATGGATGACAGACCACCCTAAAAGACAGATTCACTATGACACTAAAACCATCTTAGACCTGCGATGACATTATCTTGCAGACACCAACTGGACCCAACTCATCTCGAAACAACATCCAAATACAGCACAGCTCCACACAACACCTCCTCTGCTTACCTTCTTGGCGACAGAGGGCATCACTCACATTGATTGGATAAATTAATCCAAAGCAGATCACCATCACGTGAAAAAGTACCCCACACTGCAAACTCACAGTACCACCAGAAACCTAGGGTTAAGGGTAAAAACTGCAACAAACACCTTCAAACAAGCGTCTCAACCACATATCAACGATTTGACTCCGATACACATCGCTATCCCTTCACGAAATACCTCTAAATATTTACAAAAGCATGACACGCCATACAGACCATTGTGCTCGACTTTCAACACCAAGTGAAAGCAACAGAACACACTACATCTACTCGTTGCAGATCACTCATTAATCTGCAAAACACCCCGTGAGACAGAGAGTAAAAACACCTAGATTATCTTTAATTCAAATAATAACCCGTTCTAATTTCTAAAACAAAAAATTATTATTAAAAAGGGTCATACTCGCCAGCACTTATAACACCAAAAGTAAAATAAAGAATTCGATCTAACAACATTATTTCCACTGACCCCACTACCATTATTCAACCCATCAATTAAATAACATCTCATTAAATTATTTTTTATTTCAACAACATCACTCACTGAGTCTTTAGAACTAACAATATCTTGGTACGTGAAGTTGATTCCCATCATTTGCGGAATAACCAATCACTATCCAACGGTTGTAAACAAAATTCCTTATCCACCGCAAATAAACCCAGCGCACCCTCCCCCTCCTAGATACAACAACAAAAAATAATATTTGGAATTATTCTTCCAATGCCAATGTAAAATTAGCCAGTAACGTGACTAATAATCTCTTTAAACACACTCCATCTCTCGCTATATCGGATAAACACTAAGCCTTTGCCTACGGATGACCTAGGAAGCCTACACAGCACAATGGATCTGCAAAGCAATCTGACTTGCCCCAGGCTGGGGATTGAGCGCATTCGGCAGCATGCAGGCCAGGGATGCCAATCGAACCAATGCGTCCTCGTCAACACTGAACTAACACACGATTGGTCACCCACAGATGACTGATCACTGCAAACCAGTCTTTCCCTATGACATCAATCCTGGAAACCGCATCGAAACCAGCACAGGAATCAGCGACCGCAACATCGGCACATTTAGATTGGCCGTATTCCATTTCATCACTCATCGAAAAAACACAGACACCTAATGCCCGGGCGCCAACCTAGATCATCCGTGCAACATCATTCTGGCGGTAACTCATTCCAGTGATACCCGCATTGCGGCCTACTACCCCCCAACTTAATCGGTTACAACAGCGCGGCGGGTACATGGTGTAGTACCGCCACCATAGAGGCACCAAAACAACATGATGATTTTTACGAACTCGCCATATAGCCAATGACCCAGACTCAATGGGCATTAAACCCAAGCGCCCTACGATCACCTAGACGCATTGCATTCTTAGAAAGGAATATCGTCATCAGCGAAATCGTCCATCGGCGGCGGTGAAGATTGCGGCGACTGTGACGGCTGACGGGTCTGGCGACGTGGGGCGTAATCCTGACGCTGCGATGTTTGACGCTGTGGGCGCTCACCGCCCCCGCCCATACCGCCACCATCACTACGGCCACCCAACATTTGCATCTCATCAGCAACAATCTCTGTAACATAGCGCTCTTGGCCATCCTGGCCAGTGAACTTGTCATAGCGAATGCTCCCTTCGATATAGCACTGTGATCCCTTACGTAGATATTCCCCGGCAATCTCACCGAGTTTTCCGAAAAACTTGACCCTGTGCCATTCGGTCCGCTCCTGGGTATTGCCATCCTTGTCCTTACGAACACTGGTTGTCGCCAAGCTGATGGTAGTGATCGTCATACCACCTTGGGTGTATTTGATATCCGGATCGTTACCGAGATTACCGACGAGGATGACTTTATTGATACCACGGGCCATTTAATATTCCACTATCTCGTTTGCCAACCCTAAAACGGTCAGGCAAACAGTTCTTAAAGGGTAACGGAGATTCTACACCCCCCTAACAGCATTCGGATATCCAAAAATACATGACAGAGCACCAGTAAAAGCAACAGCTATCTGTCAGAAAAACCCAACGGCAAGCAAATCAGAACAGAAGCGCTTCCACTTTCAGAACGGATCGCGTGGAGACGCCTATAATTCAGACAACACGTACCTTCTGTTCCGCATGAGCATTGCCACCACTCCTCTCCATACCGCCCTAAGCCTTCCCCAGATTCAATCCTTCGCAGCATCAGACATGGCTGCAATCGATACGCTGATCCACGACCGACTGACCTCAGACATCGTGCTGATCAATCAAATTGCCGATCACATCATCTGCTCAGGTGGCAAACGCCTGCGCCCCATGCTAACGATGTTAGCTGGCCACGCCATCGGCCCCACAGGCCCTCATCACCACCAACTGGCTGCCATCATTGAGTTCATCCACACCGCCACACTGCTACATGATGATGTGGTCGACGGATCGGAACTGCGCCGCAGTCGCAGTACCGCAAATGCACTATGGGGCAATGCACCCAGCGTTCTAGTCGGTGATTTTCTATATTCGCGTAGCTTCCAACTGATGACCGAATTAGCCAACCTAGAAGTCATGCAGATATTGGCTGAAACCACCAACCGTATCTCTGAAGGCGAAGTACTGCAATTGTTGCACGTACACAACCCTGATACCGACGAAACTACCTACCTAAGCGTGATCGAGCGCAAAACGGCAATATTGTTTGCTGCCGCAGCACAACTCGGAGCACTCGCATCCCATGCCGATACGCAGACACAGACACGGATGTACGAATATGGAATGCAATTGGGCTATGCATTCCAAATCACCGACGACGTACTCGACTACACCGCCAACAATAGCCAACTGGGCAAAAATCTCGGTGACGATCTCGCCGAAGGCAAAGCCACCTTACCAGTGATCCATGCGATGACACACTCAGACGCAGCCACATGTGAACGTTTGCGCATGATCATCAGCAAAGGCGATAGCGATGCAATGCCAGAAGTGCTGAACGCGATCCGTACAACTGGCAGCTTGGACTACAGTCGGCAACGCGCCAGCGCGTATGCGGCGACCGCCGAACGCGCACTAGACGGCCTGCCCGAAACCGAAGCAGTTGCCGCGTTGCGCGGCTTGGCCCGCTACGCTGTCCAACGAACCTACTGAAGTATCGGCGACTTAAACACCGGAGATTGACATCGCCCAAGAAAGAACCCGATCCATCTCACATTATCTAGATCTAGAGAAACTATTCGATCCGGGCAGATATGTTTCTCGGCATTAGTTTGTCAGTATTAAAAAAACGCAAAATTATTGCCCGTTTGCCTCCTGCGTCTGGTAACAGCTCAAGCAGTGTTTGGCTGAGATGAATCCGATTTCCTTTGTTAATCCAGGCACCTTGCATCACCAAACATAGATGCACTCCACAGATGCGACGACATGTCGCAGCCAACCAACAACAATTTCGACTTCAGATCATAATGTGTACCTTTCTATGGACCGCAGCAAGGCATAGAATTTGTGATGCTGATCTGAGTGTGACCCCACTGCTGCTCATACCGCAGTCTCCCGTGTGACCAATGACAAATCGCACTCAGAGCTGCAATTGATGCTTCCTTGCAACTGGATTGACCAATGATTTCCTCGAAACAAACGAGACAGTTACTCCACCTGGTACTCCTGTTGCCGCTCCTCCTGATACTCACGGGGTGCGACTGGGCCGTTCTGAACCCAAAGGGTCAGATTGGCCAGGAAGAAAAGACACTACTGATTATTTCAGTCGCGCTGATGCTACTGGTTGTCATCCCAGTGATCGTGATGACCGTCGCCTTCGCATGGAAATACCGCGCCTCCAACACCAAAGCGCGCTATGAACCAGAATGGGCCCACTCCACTGCAATCGAAGTCGTGGTGTGGTCAATCCCATGTTTGATCATTCTGGTGTTGGCCATACTGACGTGGCGCTCCTCACACTCACTCGACCCTCACAGACCCCTGAAATCGGATGTTAAACCGATCACCATCGAAGTCGTGGCGATGGATTGGAAGTGGGGGATGATCTACCCAGAACAGGATATGGCCACAGTCAACGAGATCGCGATCCCAATCAACACCCCGGTGAATTTCAAGATTACTTCCGATACCGTGATGAACTCGTTTTTCATCCCGCAACTAGGCTCACAAATTTACGCGATGGCAGGCATGCAAACCAAATTGCATCTCATCGCCAATGAGACAGGAACATTCCGCGGTATCTCGGCCAACTACAGCGGCCATGGCTTCTCCAAAATGAATTTTGTAGTCCATGTGCTCCCCGACCAGGCGGCATTCGACGCCTGGGTCGCCAAAGTCAAAACCTCACCGCTAAAACTACAACAGGATGAATATCAAGCATTGGCAGATGATCGCAACGAAAAAAGTGATTATCCGGTCACCTACTACTCATCGGTAGAGAATGGACTGTTTAAGTCACTGATCGATAAGCACATGATGGGGCATGGCCACCACGCCGACGATCACGACAATCATCATGAGCACCAGTTATCGCTGGAAGATTCGGTGAGCATGTGCACTTCTGGAGGCAAACAATGTTAGGCAAGCTTTCGTGGGATGCAATCCCCTACGACCCAATCGTTTTGACTGCAGTCGGGGGAGGCGGTCTCGCCATCCTAGGGGTCATGATTGCGATCACCTATTTCAAAAAATGGGGGTACTTATGGCGCGAGTGGCTCACTTCGGTCGACCACAAGAAAATCGGTGTGATGTATATCGTGGTAGCGCTGGTGATGTTGTTACGCGGCTTTGCCGACGCAATATTCATGCGCACCCAACTGGCCATCGCACATAGCGGTAACGAAGGCATTTTTCCACCGCACCACTACGACCAGATATTTACCGCCCACGGCGTGATCATGATCTTTTTCATGGCCATGCCACTCATGACAGGCCTACTCAATCTGATCGTACCGCTGCAAATTGGCGCCCGCGACGTCGCCTATCCATTTCTTAACTCCCTCAGCTTCTGGCTGTTTGTGGGCGGCGCGGCACTGATCAACATCTCATTGGCTGTCGGTGAATTTGCACAAACCGGCTGGCTGGCCTACCCGCCACTGTCAGAATTGGAATACAGCCCTGGTGTCGGCGTGGACTACTACCTCTGGGCACTGCAAATTTCTGGGTTAGGTACGTTGCTAACTGGCATTAATTTCCTGGTCACGATAATGAGGATGCGTGCGCCCGGCATGACCCTGATGCGTATGCCGGTCTTTACCTGGACCGCGCTCATCACCAACATCCTGATCATTGCCGCATTCCCTATTTTGACCGTCACACTGGCATTGTTGGGTGCTGACCGCTACCTAGGTACACACTTCTTTACCAACGACGGCGGCGGCAACGCCATGATGTACGTCAATCTGATTTGGATCTGGGGCCACCCTGAGGTCTATATCCTTGCCCTGCCAGCATTCGGCATCTACTCCGAATTGGTCGCGACCTACTGCCGCAAGAAGCTATTTGGGTATACCTCAATGGTCTACGCAACCTCATGCATCGGCGTCCTGTCGTTTATTGTTTGGCTGCACCACTTTTTCACGATGGGCTCTGGTGCAAACGTCAATGCCTTCTTTGGCATCACGACGATGATCATCTCGATTCCAACCGGCGTAAAGATATTTAACTGGCTATTCACCATGTATCGTGGCCGAGTGCATTTCAGCGCCCCGATGTGGTGGACCATCGGTTTCATGATCACCTTCACCATCGGCGGAATGACAGGTGTCATGCTGGCCATCCCCGCAGTCGACTTCGTGTTACATAACAGCCTGTTCTTGATTGCGCATTTCCATAACACCATCATCGGTGCGGCCGTGTTCGGTTATTTAGCCGGCATGACGTATTGGTTCCCGAAAGCATTTGGCTTCAAACTCAACGAAACACTGGGCAAAGCCTCTTTTGCCTGCTGGATCGTCGGTTTCTTCGTCGCGTTTATGCCGTTGTATGCACTCGGCTTCATGGGCATGACCCGTCGTCTAAATAGCTACAACAACCCGCAATGGGAGCCTTGGTTACTGGTTGCAGCTGGCGGTGCCGTGATTATTGGGATCGGTATTTTCTTGAATCTGGTGCAATTTGCTTACAGCCTCTGGACACACAAGCAAAACCGCGACCTGACAGGCGACCCCTGGGACGGACGCACCCTGGAGTGGTCGACCTCCTCACCACCGCCATTCTACAACTTTGCCCACGTCCCTCATGTGGACAGCTTGGACCAATTCTGGGAAGACAAACAGCGTGGCAAAGCCTGGAAAAAACCAGACAAATACGAGGATATCCACATGCCACGCAACACCGCAGCCGGCTTCTGGATCGGCGCCTTCAGCATCGTTCTGGGCTTCGCTCTGACGTGGCATATCTGGTGGATGGCAATACTCGGTCTGGTTGGCATGATCGGTAGCTTCATTGCCCGCAGTTTCGATAACGACATTGATTACTGGGTCCCTGCCGAGGAAGTGGCTCGTATCGAGAACGAACGCTTCGCACTGCTAGAAAAAGGACAAACAGCACTTGCTGCGAAGGCTGTATAACCCCTATGCCCATTTCCACAAAGATAGATATGCATAACAGAGATCACGCACATCACGACACTGGAGACAACACCGTCTTCGGATTTTGGGTTTACCTGATGAGCGACTGTCTCATCTTTGCAGGCCTGTTCGCCACCTATGCAGTCCTGGTCGGTGCGACAGTGGATGGACCAACAGCAAAAGAACTGTTCGATCTCAAGTTCGTGCTGGTAGAAACCTTCCTACTGCTGTTCAGCAGCCTAACCTTCGGCTTTGCCATGATTGCGGCGCACAAACGCCACATACCTGCTCTCTATGGCTGGCTCATGGTGACTGCCCTATTTGGTCTTGGCTTCCTAGGCATGGAACTCTACGAGTTTCACCATCTGATCCAAGAAGGAGCAGGCCCAGGACGCAGCGCGTTTCTATCCGCATTTTTCACCTTAGTCGGTACCCACGGTCTGCATGTCGCCTCAGGCTTACTATGGATGCTGATACTCGTGATCCAGATTGTTAAGAACGGCCTGACCCCACGCAACAGCACCCGCTTGGCCTGTTTAAGCCTCTTCTGGCACTTCCTGGATGTCATCTGGATCGGTGTCTTTACCATCGTCTATCTGCTAGGAGCGCTGTAATGTCTCATCACCCCCATCACTCTAGCGAGCCTACCGCACCCAGCCAAAGCACTCACCTGAAGTCATACCTCATCGGCTTTGTGCTAGCCGTGATATTGACTGCCATTCCATTTGCGATAGTGATGAATCGTAGTTTCTCCAAAGAAACCACCGTAGCCCTGGTTTCAGCGTTGGCAGCGGTGCAAATGCTGGTACATCTTGTGTACTTTCTTCACATGGACCGCTCAAAGGAACAACGCTCCAACGTCCATGTAGCGCTGTTTTCATTGCTGGTCATTGGGATCGTCATCGTCGGTTCACTGTGGGTGATGCATAATCTCAACATCCACATGATGTATTGAAAGCATTACGTAAACATAATTAAATCAATAATTTATGCTAAATACGTTTCCGTAACGTGAATTACGTTAACTAGATTAACTATTTGATTTTATTGATGTTTTTAAATGGTATACGGAAACGATTTTTAGCAGTCAAATTAAGCTGCCGGAAAAGGCGCTGCTCCAGCGCCTCGCGGGTGGAGCGGCCTTAATGGCCCCGCGTCCGGCAGGGTTAATATGCTGGACGCGGTGGGGGTGGTGGTATCAGAGAATGCCGCATTGAGGTATCAGAGAATGCGGAACCGATAGCAGGCCCTTATGTTTTCTGATGATGGGTGCGGGACGGGCGTACGATTTGATCGCGTACTTGCGTGTTGATGGCGGCAGCAACATCTGGATGGTTGTTGGGCCGCTCGGCTTCGATGCTACATCGGTAGCCGTTTTTGTCTAGGCAATGTTGCACACGGGTGACGAGCCAATCACCATTCACTCCTTCCCGCCAGCCGTTGAGTGTCAAGACGGCTTCTGCAGACAGCTCCGCACGCCCTGCCATCTCTAGAGTGAGTTTGGTTTCAGCGCGGGCACGGCGTGAGAGTTCACCCCGAGCGGCGGCGGTAGCAGCAGCGGCATCAGGCAGGTATTGTTTAATGTGGTGAACGGGGTGCCCGTCACCGACGCTGACTTGATGCAGTTCAGCGCGGCGTGCCACGCGGTAGAAGGCAATCACTGTGCCGGGGCTGTCCCGCGTTGCGTAGGTCATTTGCCAGGAGGCAATCTCATCAGGTGTTAAGGTGATGCGAGGCATATCAATGCCTGTGACGCTTTTAGCCTCGCCGCGTTTGGCAAAGATCAGTCGACCTCCGGCAGGTTTAGCAATCGCATCGTAACGCTGTGCTAGCCGTAGCAGGACGTTGATATCTGATTCTTCTGTCTGATCAATGTGGGGTAATGCCACGCCTGTGAGCGACGGGGAGATCGCCCAGGTCATGCCATGTTCGGCAGCCATTGTGGATAGCATGGCACCGAGTGTGGTTCCGGCGGGCCAGGAGCGGGTTTTTTGAGTTTGCAGGTCACTTTTGCCTTTGGGGGTGCCTTCCCAAGGGGCGGCGTGGGCACGCAGGGTCATTGTGGCTGGCCAGCCGGACAATGTGATTTCGCTACACACGAAAACGCCCATTGGGCGTAATTGGCCGTCATACCCTAATGCCAGTTCCAGTTCCGCCCCCATCGGTGGCAGCTTGAGCGGGGCGTTAGGTAGATGGTCAGCCAGAACAACTTCCAAGGTGTCGGCATGGCTTCCGGACTCATCGGAAAGCTGTAGGCTTGCCATGCGTTCGGTGATGAGGGCGGTAATATCGTTGTCGTTGGCGATGAGCCGGTAGCAGGGCGTTACTCCCACAATGTGACTCCTGGAATGGTGCGCGGTGTGGCCACAGGGTCTGGCAAGGTGATCGCGATGCCTTCCGGCAGCACGGGCCCCCATGCGGCTAAGCCGTGGTTTGCTTCATAAATCGCCGAGATGATGGTGGCATCGGTGCGTGCGTAATACTTCCATGCGAGCCAGTCGACGGTGTCACCGTGGCGTGTGAGATAGGTGTGCAGGCTCACGGGGTGGCCTCTACGGCGTGGTCATCGTTGACGCGTTGTAAGGCGAGTGTGAATTCAATGCGCCGTGGTGTGCCGTTGGGGTGATGGTCGCTTTGGCGTTCTTCAATCCGTTCGATGACGTACCAGCCGTGGATGAGGCCATTGCTATCAATGAGCTGTAAGGGTTTGCCTTGGGCGGCCAAGGCGCGTAATTCGTCCAATGAGGCACGTTGGCCTTGCCAATCTGGGTAGGCGATACCGGGCAGTTCGATACTTTCATCGCCTGGGCCGGTGTATTGGCGCGCATCGCGCTGCCCATAGCGTTCGATGGCTGCCCAGCGGTATTCGTTCACGCGGGCGAGTTCTTGGTAGACGAGGCTCGCCAGTGAGAAGGTGTAGCCACCTAGCATCATCAGGACAGGCCGGTTGCCGCTGTTGTTGGTTTGGAATGCGTTTTGAAGGGGTGCGGCGACATCGCTCCAGAGGGTTTGACGGATCATTCTTGACCTCTGACATCGTCGTACAGGGCGCTGCGTGGTTGCCTCTGTGATTGGCTGGATTGTGCGGCAATGCGGCGTGCTAGGGTTTCGCCACGTTCACCCGGTTGTTGGGTAATGTTGTAGGTGGCATAGCTACGGTAATCGGCGTTATTTGTCCTATGCTGCTGCGCCAATGGCGGCATGCGCACCGTTGCTGTGGGGGCTGCGCCTGCACCTGCGGTAGTCATGGTGTGTTGGGTCAGGCTGTCGCCGATGCCTAACCATTGTTTCATTGTGGTGAACTTTTCGGTGGCCCAATTCCATAGTGATTTGAGCTTGTCGAAGAAGGAGGTGGCAATGGTGCCGATGCCATCAAACATCGTTTTGAATCCGTTTTTCACGCGGTCGAAGTTGCCGGTAAAGAGGCCTGTAATCACTCCCCAGGCACCGCTGAAAATCGTTTTAACCCCTTCCCATAGGGCACTCATGAACGGTTTGATGGTGTTCCAGTGTTGGATGATCAGCAACGCGCCTGAAGCAATGGCGGTGACGGCCAATCCCACCGGATTCATGAGCAAGAGGCGACCCAACCACAATGCGGCACGGCCAGCCACCATGAAAGCGGCGGGGACGACGCGGCCTAACACACGCCCCACGGCCAGCGCCGCAGTGCGTACTTGGGCCATAGAAGCCAAGGTGCCCACAGCCCGCCACGAGGCGATCAGGCGTAGTCCGAGCAACAGGGGATACTGAAGGGCGGCAAAGGCAAAGCGCAGGGCGATGACGGCGACTCTAACACCGGCCAGCGCCAGGGCGGTTCCCAGCACCGCTTTCACTACGCCAGGATGTTTTTGTGTCCATGCTGCAAATCGCTCAATGACCGGAGCCGAGGACGCTAACAGGTCGTTGATAGCAGGCAGTAAGGCGTTACCAATGGCTACGGAAAGCTCGGTGAGGCGATTTTTTGTCTGTTGCCATTGCCCTGCTGTGGAGTCCTGCCAAGATTTGAATTCCCGCGACATGCTGCCTTTGGCGGCTTCTCCGTTGGCCAGCGCCAGTTGGCGGCGGTATTCATCAACGCCGTTCGCAAGCTTGGCGATGGCCCCGCCCCAGTCTTTGCCGAACAGGCGTGTGACGGCCTCCATTTGCTGTTCGACTGGGAGTTTTTTAATGCGTGTGAGGACGTCCAGAATCATGGACTGGGGATCGGTGACCATGCCTTTTTGGAGTTGGTCAGCGGTCATGCCCAACATCCCCACGCCGATCTGGAAGCGTTTGGGGTTCATTTTGGCAATTTGTAATTGCCGCAGCATTCCAGAGGCGGCGGTATCAGCGCGTTCGGCAGATTCACCCAAGGTGAGGAAGGTGGACGCCAGGGCGGCGGCATTTTTGGCCGATAAGCCCATGGTGGAGGCTGCTCCGGCCAGGTCGCCCTGCATCACTTTGATGATGTCACCCCCTTTAGAGATGGCGTTGTCATCCAGGTAGTTGATGGCGTCGCCCAAACGCTCAATGTCGCTGATCGGGATTTTGAAAATACCAGCGATTTTTCCCATGTTGTCGGCCAATTCACCGGCAGGCATCTCAAAGGCGGTGGCCGCCATGGCCGAGACGCGGGTAAATTCGATCAGCGTTTTTCTTGCCTGTTCTGGGTTCATGCCTTCGGCAATGCCCATACGGGCACCGGCGGTCACCATGTCGGCCAGTTGGTTGGTGGCTATGGGATCGTACGCGCGAGCTGCTGGATGGCGTTGCCCATGTCGTAATACACGGAGGTCAACTTGCCGGTATTGTCGCGTGCGCCATCGACTTGCTTGGCAATGCCAAGCATGGCGGTTTCAAACTCAACCGCTGCCTTGATGGGGAAAAACGCGGCGGCAGAGACGGCCCCCAAGGCCCCTACGGCCCCCCCGAGCTGTCCGCGCATCTGTGAAAGGCGGGCGCGGTGTCCTTCAAGGGCCGATTGTGCTTGGTTGAGTCGCTGTTGCGCGGCGCGGGTGCGTTCTAATTGTCTGGTTAATGCGTCATACCGGGTGCGCAGCCCGTCAATATTACGACCCATGCGCCCAAAGGTTTGAATGCCTTGCCCGAGCAGACGTTGCTGCCGCGAGAGTGTGGTGACCGCCGCACCAATACGTTGTACGTTGCGCTGTGTGGACCCGAAGGCGCTTTTCAATGTGCTGGACAGGTGCCCAGCAATGATGAGGCTTGCGTGGAATTGTTTTTTACTCGCCATCGCGCGGTAATCCGTCGATCCAGAATAGGAATTCACGCATTGGGAGCGCGAGAATGTCCACGCGTGACCATCCTGTATGTGAGGCTAAGGCTAGAACGCCTTGGCGGAGTTCTTCCAGCGTTAGCCTCACTCGATAAAAATCAAAAAGGCCTCCTGTAGCCGTTTGTAGTTACGCAGGCTGAAGGTTTCTAAGGCTTCGGGGGACACTTCAAGAAGGTTGGAAAAGATGCGCAATTCGCGTTCGCCTTCGTTGCCTGGGAGTGCAAAGGAGCGTTTCATATCCCCTGCGGTCGGTTCGCGCATCCATAGTTCATTGACGGTGGTGCCATTGATGCTGACGGGTGAGGCTAAGGTGATGCGTACGCCGCCTTCTGCTTCGCGGATGTACGGTTTATCAGTGGTCGGTCCGGTCATGGTTAGAGTCCTAGTGCGTTGCGAGCGGGGGCGAGCAGATCAATGCCGTTTTGCTGGAAGATCATGTTTTCTATGTCGATTTCATGAATGACGGTGGCGTTATGCACTTCTTTGTAGTAGCTCAGTGCCAAGGCCAGTTTTAGGCTGGATTTGTCCGGCGGTTTCCAGGTGCCGCGATCGATTTCTTTGACTTTGCCGCGCAGATGGATCGCAAGGGATGTTGTCGTCCCATCGAAGGATTCCAGAAAGCCACGCACGGTGCAGTTCACCTGCTTTCCTTCGGTAACGCCGAACAGCAGGAGTGCGTCGCTGCTGTAGCAAATCAAGCTGACATCGGTTTCTAGCTTCTCCATGCCCATCGTGAGTTCTACAGGGGCCAGCATGCCGCCACCCCGAAACTCTTCGGTTTTTAAGGTCAATTTTGGCAGGTTGATGTCTTCGACCTGCCCTGCATAGCCTTTGCCATCAATAAACAGGTTGAGGTGTTTGAGGATATGACGCGGTGCGGACATTAGAACACCTCCACAAGATAATCACTGGTGAGCCGACTACGGAAGGTGATGTGTTCGGCCGGATAGGCCGGGGTGAAGTCAAAATTAAAATAGACGTGTCCGGCGGTGATGGCGTCTTTTGTGTTGAGTGCTGTATCCGCCCAGCATCGGCCATTAATAATCGCGCCCAGGCTTTTCAGTCGTCGCAGATAGGCATTGACGCCTTCCTCAACATCACTGGCGTATGTTTTGGTAATGGAGCGATCCACCGCCCACAGGTGGGCCGCTTGTAGGCTATCGGCGATGATATCGGCGATGCGGACCACGCAGAGGTAGGTCCACTTAGGATCGCTGGATAAGGTGCGGTTTCCCCATAGTCTGTAGCCGTCATGGCGAATGATGGTGGCAATCTTTTTTTCATTGAGCAGATTGGCGCGGCTGGTGGCATCGCCCAATGCAAAATCAATGGGGCGTGAGGTGCCAAGAATGCCGTTGATGGGTTGATTGGAGGGGGACCACCACCAGCCGTTGCGGTTATCTATCTTGGCGATGAGTCCGGCCACCGCAGCGCTGCTGTAGGCGGTGATGGTGGTGCCATCAGCACCCAGTGTGGTGATCCGCGGATCAACCAGGAACACGCGTTTGCTGCCAAAGTCCCCGGCATAGGCAATGGCCTGTGCATCAGTGGTGCCTGGGCCGTCAGCAATGATGATGGCGCGCAGTCGCTCGGCAATGCCGATCAATTCGGACACAACGGGATTGGCCTGTGTCTGTTCTGGGCGCTGGTGGGTCAAGCCTGGAGCAATCAGCAGGCGCGGTTTGTAGCCGGTGATGTTTTCGGCGGCCAGCAGCGCATGGACGCCTTCATAGGTGCCGTTGGCGGCATTGATGCCACCAACAGCATGAGACAGCCGCTGGGTTTCATCCACGCTATCTTCAATACGCACCACAATCACGGCCGCGCCAATCTGATCAAAAATGCTATCCATGGCCTGGGGCAAGGTGCCTGCTGTCCCTAGTGTGGCCGCCATCGCGGTTGATCCTGGTATCAGCACGGGGGTGTTGAGGGGATAGGTGGTGGCGTCAGCCAAAGGTGCAGTGCCCACCAGGCCAATGACGCTGCTTGAGGCCGTTTGGATGACGCGTGCGCCATCGTCGATCTCCAGCACTTCAACGCCATGTAGATAGTGTTCCGTCATCAGGCCCTTCATCTGCTGTAAGACGGGGAGATGATCGGTGCGACAGCTGTTTGCTGTCCTGTGGCTATTTTTCCGCGTGGCGTGGCGCGTCGGTCAGTGCGTTTACTTTGGCTGATAGCTGTGCAATGGCATTCACCAGTACAGGCAGGAGTTGGTCCAGGTTGACCGAGGGGACGTAAGCGCCTTGGAAGGGGATGCCTTCGGGATTGACCGTTTCCGGCATCAGGTCCAGTAGTTGTTCTGCCTCTAAAAATAGGCGGCGGCGTCCGTCGGGGGTGTAGGAGGGTTTGTAGCGTCCGATCAGGGGGGTGAGTTGTTCAATCTCTGCCAAGCCATAGGGCAAGGGGCCTTCAATGTCTTTGAGTTTTCGGGAGGAGCCTTGGGCGTAGCCGCCTGCCGAGACGATAGTGCCTTTCACTGACAGGTTGCCATTGTCTTCCAGTGCCATCAGTTGTACTTCATTGGTACTGCCGTTGCCGCCGCTGTCGCTGCGTCTCCAGAAAAAGGCGTGGCCTCCGTTCTTTTTGTAAAAGGCAACGTGGGTTGTGTCGTGTTGTTGGTAGTAGTAATTGCCTGCGGTTTCAATCCACAGTAGGCCCGTTTTTGCACCAATCACTGTGCTGGTGTTTTTGGTGCTGGTGCCGAAATAGCAATGGTTGCTGGTGCCGAAGAACAGTTGTGCGATGGCTGGGGAGGTGCCGCTGCGGAAGGTGGCTGCGTAAGGGATATTGTTGTCCCAGAATTCACAATCGTTACCGATTTTCAGTGCCGGAATGCGTCCGTGACCCAGTGCGTCACCAATCAGGGTGCCTTGGGATTGGAGCGAGCCTGTCATGAGGCTTCCTGTTTTTTTCACCAGAGTATCTAGTTGCGAGGCCAGTTCTGGGATATCGCTGCTGGCGTGCTGGTGGGCACTCGGTGGATAGGTCTGTGGTGTGTTCTGGAGGTTTCTCCATTGTAGGTAGTAGGTGCCGTGATAGCCGTCAAGTAAATCTGCGTCCAAGTTTTTTCCTGATCCGGTGTCCATCACGGCAGCATCGCCTAGGCCCAGCAGGTGGCGGAGGGTGGGCGCATCGGCGCTGGCCAGCAGTGTTTTGGCGTAGTCGGAAGGGGCGGCTTCGCCTAGGCGGTGATCCAGGGTGGCTTTCAATGCGGTAGGCGGTATGGCGCTGCGATCCTCCAGGCCCGCGATGGCTTGGGCGTTGCTGGACAAGGTGAGCACGCCTGCCACTGTCTGTGTCGCCGGTGGGTTGTTCCAGGAGGTTTCACCGAAGGTGAGTTGAGTCGCATCGGTATCTACGAACCGAACATCAATGGCCAGCAGTAGCATGGCCGATGCGGATTTGCTGAGAATGATGTCCTGTTGGGAGTAGGTGGCAAATAAGGTGCCATCATCCAGGTAGACGCCAAAGCCGCGGACGTCGTACTGGTCGCTAGTTGCATCGCGGATAGTGATGTGAATGGTGTCTGCGGCCACCACGCCGCCTGAGAAGGTGGTCAGGCGTTTGGATTCATCAGGCATCGTTGCCGCGGTGGGGTCAAAGTGTTGTGCGGTCAGGCCGACAGAGGCCAGCCGCACGGGGACGGTGCCATGATGTTGGGCGTTCACTAGGGCGGCGCGGCCCTGGGGGTGATGGTGATTTGGAGTGGGGTCATAACATCCTCATGCGGCCTGGGTGAGGTGTAGGCGTCGGTACGCGGTGATCTGTGCGCCACCCAGCAGGCCAATCTGTCCGATGGTGTGCACGCCCTGGGTAAAGGTGAAATGGCTGCGAACGGGTTTGGTGCGGATGACTTCTGTAATGACATCTGCGACAAATTCGGCGGTGCTCTGGCTGCCGCCTTGCCCGGATAAGGTGAGCAGCAGTGTGAAGGTGTGCGGTGCAGCCGGTGGGTTTTGTTGCCACCATTCGGTGATGAGGACGTCTCCGCCAAAGCTGCGCACCACATCGCGCACACTTTTAACGCTGCCTTTGCAACGCTGAATCTCGATGGCTGCTGCAATACGCGCGCGTTTGATATGCACGGGCCACGTGCTGCGCCAGGTGTCCACGGACAATGACCAGGCCAGCCAGGGGAGTAATGGCTCGGGGCAGGTGTGCGGGTCCCATAGTTGTTTGAATGGGATCGGGATGTCAGCCATGCGTGCCATCACTTGCTCCAGGGTGCGCATGAGCGGTGTTGCCGTGGGGGGAAGCAGGCTGTGCAGGGGTTCATTCATCCACGCCACCATGCACGACGGTGATGTTGGTGCAGCGGGCCGCCTGGGTACGGTCCATCGTCAGTCCCTGTTGTGGTGTGATGAGTTCTACGCGTTGGATGCCTTCGACATGCAGTCCGGCATACAGGCCACTCAGGGCGATATCTCGCCCTAAGCGGAATGTGTCTGTGGTGTAGGCGGTGATGCGGCGGTGTGCTTCGGACAGGACGACCGCTGCATCCGGTCCGGCGTAGGTGTGCAATCGTGCGTGGACTTGGTAGTCAGTGATCTGTGCCGGTTGTACGGTCACGTGATCGGTCATGGGGCGTACTGATTCTTGGTTGACAGCGGCCATCACGGCGTCAAGCACGTCTTGTGAGGGCTGTCCGTTGGCGCTGCGTGATAGTACGGTGATGATGACGTCTCCAGGGGTTGGACTGGTGGCGCTGACGTCAAGCACGTCGGCATGGGCGCTGATGGCATGGTAGATGTAAGCGCCTTCCGGACCGGCGACGCTGTAGCCTTCCGGTGCAAGGACGATACGCCGCCGAAAGGCAGCATCACTCTCCATCCTCGGGGGATGCCTTGAGTGGGGTCACCTGCCTCCAACACGAGGCGCTTGACGCGAAATAATGCGGCTAAATGATCTAGGTCGGCATCGCTGGCCAAGGCCACCATGACGGCTTTGGCATCTTCATTGCTTTGATAGCGGCGCACGGCTTCGCGGTAGGCGGCCACTTCTAACAGGGTGTAGATGGGGTCTGAGGGCAGGAGGTTTTTCAGGGTCGGGTCACGTGCCGCCAGATCAGCCAGCATCTCTTGCAAGATCACGTCTGCGGCCACTTGCCGGATGACATCAGGCATGGGCAGCTTGGAGATGTCAATCGCCGTCAGAGTGTTGTCCATCAACGCACCTGGATGCCGTCTAGGGTGACGGTTTTCCCCTCAGGAAGGTAGTGGGCGGTCAACGCAAGGGTTACCGTGCCCGATGCGGTGGCGCGGGCCGTCACTTGCCGCAGGGTGATCCGTGGCTCGTGTGCGGCAAGGGCTTGTGCGGTGGCTGCGTACAGGTCCATTGTTAGGGCCCGTGTGATCGGGGCATCAAGCAGGTGTGGTAACCGGCTGCCGTAATCACGGCGCATGATCCGGCTCCCTAATGGGGTGCTCAAGATGTTCTGCACCGATTGGCGCAGGTGGTCGATGCCATCAAGCGGCTTTCCGGTGTGCATGTTCATTCCGCGCATGCTCAGCAGCTTGGGGGAACTCCCTGGGCGGTGTCCTGTGGCGGATTTTCCGAAGCCCTTCCACGGGGAGTTCAACGCATGATGATGTACAAAATATTAGACAAAACGTCGTTATTTTTGTACATTCATTTTCATGCAGACGATTATTTTCATGGGTAGCACTCTGGAGGATATCCGTAATTTCCCAACATCTGCCCGCCAAGCATTAGGCCGCCAACTTCTGCGATTACAAGAAGGGCTAGATCCACAGGACTGGAAACCGATGAAAACCATCGGTTCTGGGGTTCGTGAGGTACGTATTCATGCAGGCGGAGCGTTCCGGGCATTCTACGTCACGAACATTGGTAACGCTGTTTATGTGCTACATGCATTTGTCAAGAAGACGCAGACAACTAGCCCTAAGGACATTGCATTAGGTCAGCAGAGATTCAAACAAATTGGAAAATAAAATGAGCGAAAAAATGACAGTGAGTTGCGGTAACGTGTTCGAGGATCTGGGCTTTGCCCCTGATGAGGCCGCAGCCATGCTGGCACGCGAAACGTTGTTGATCGCGCTGGAAAAAGAATTACGCAAGCGTGGCAAAAAGCAGCAGGAACTGGCTGATGAACTCGGCGTGCCTCGGACTCGTATTTCTGAAGTGATGCATCTCAAAACAGATCGATTTAGCGTGGATAAGCTTGTCAGTTTGTTGCATCGTGCTGGGAAACGCGTGGAAATCCGTGTGCGTTGAGATTTCAAGAGATGACTATGTCTAAGACACTTCCCCCCATTCACCCAGGAGAAATTCTCCGGGAGGAGTTTATGGTCCCTCTAGGTCTGTCCAGTAATGCGCTGGCTAAGGCCATTGGGGTGACGGCGGCACGCATCAATGAGATTGTGCGCGAGCGGCGCGGGATCACCGCAGAAACTGCTTTGCGTCTGGCGCGCTACTTCGGTACCGATCCGCAAAGCTGGCTGAATTTGGAACAGCACTATGCGTTGGAATGTGCCAAACGTGATCTTGGAGATGCGCTGTCACGGATTCATCCGCGAGTGGCTTGAACGCCTACCCCTGTGCAGGGGTGGTAGGTGCATTGGGTCCTTGGGCCGTATGGTGGTGACGTTGTAGGCCAATGCCTGCGGCGGTGATGTCGCCTTGTGCGTGGATGGTGCCGTCTACGGTGAGGTTGCCGGTGAGGTGGAGGCTGGGCGTGTCCAAGGTGAGGCGGTCGCTGGCATTGAGGGTAGCCGTGGCGCAGATCAGGGTGACGGTGCCGGATGCGGCGGAGGCATCCACGGTCAGGGCGTGGGCTTGGCGGTCGTAGGTGATGCGTGTTCCGTCGCCAAACAGCAGGCAGGGCTGGTGGGCGGTGCTGCTGGGCGCAGGGAAGGTCTCTTGGTAGAGGCCGCCAGGCAAGACGATGCCCAGTGCCGAATCTCCATTGGGGCACAGTGCAATGACTTGTTCGCCCAGGTGCGGCAGCCACCAGGAGCGGTCGGCTCCGGCACGTGAGGCCATGACAGGCAGCCAGTCGGTGAGCAGTTCTCCGGCTTCAATCCGCACGCAGGCGGTTGCAGGGTCCAGTTCGGCGACGGTCCCTTGGAGGATCAGGTGTGCTAATTGGCGGGTGTGTTCGTTGAGTGTCTGTCTCATGGGGCGATCTGGTGATAGCTGTCTTGGACGGAGGGGCCGGTCTGCGGTGTGAAGGACAGCCATAGGTTGGTGGGTAGGGTGCCTGCATGGGTCCAGGCGCTGTTGCCAAGAAAGACGGGTTGTTGCCATTCCACGGTCCAGACGACGTATCGATCTAATGCGGCGTTGAATTCGTCTGGGTAGATGGCAATCACGCGGCAGGGGTCGGTTGGTACGCCACGCCAGCGGCGCTGGTACAGCCAGGTGCCCAGGGCGGCGGCGGCCAGACGTGCTTGCAGGTGGGTGGAGGGGCCGCGGTGCCCTAGGACAAGCCGTGCCTGAAAGCGCAGCAGGGCGGGGAATTGTCCGGTGCCTGCATCGTTTTCGGGGGCCGGTTCGATCTCACTCAGTGTCAGTAAACAGGCGGGCATGGGCAGTTGGTGGTCTTCATCGTCCTGATAAAACGCAACGGTGGCCAGGTCTGGGAAGTGCGCTGCAATTTGGTCGCGGATGGCGGTATGCAGGGTTTCTAAGCTTATGTCGGTGTGTGTGTCCGCCATTGCAGTTCGTGCTCAAACAGGGTGTAAAAGCGTGCTTCAAAGGTGGCTGTGTCAAGAAGGCCGTTTTCGATATAGGTCATGGAGGGTGCGTAAATGTCTGCTTTTTGAACGGCCACGGGGTAGCGGGCGCGGCCCAGGCGTTTGAGTACCTGCCGTTTGCCGCGCACTGTGGCAATGAATGCGCCTTTGATCTGACGCCCGCCCAGGGCGCTGACGCCGCTAGGGGTGGCTTTGGGGTTCAGCCATAGGAGGGGGACGGGGTTCAGGCCGTACCACACTTTCATTTGGTCGCGTTGTCGATAGGTGCGCAGGCGGCGGCGCACGATCTTTTGTTGGAGTTGCAATGCATCGCTCAGTCCGCGCACGGAGCGGGTACGCAGCCAGGCCGCCATTTTGATTTTGGCCGAACGCAGGGCCTGTTCCATCTGCGTTTCAGTGGCGTTGAGTGCTTGTGCGATGGCGGTGAGGCTGTGGGGGTGGATGTGGATGCCAATCATGGGGGCGCCATCGGGGCCAGCCGCACGAGGGCCATGCCGGTTCCATCCGGTTGTGGGTCGTGGGTGAGGCGGTAGTGGCGATCTTCAATGCGGGCGTAGTCATGTTTTTTGAAGTCCATAACATCGCTTTCTTTGCAGGTAAAGGAGGGTTCTGGGGCGTTCATTCTGTAGTCGCCGATGTCCGCATCAATGTAGGTCGCGTCAAAAACAATGGTGCATTGATGGACGCGCCCCGTTTTCTCCGAGTGTAATTGGGCTGTCACGGCAAAATCATCGGTTTCTAGGAAGGCGTCTAGGTCATCCCAGGAGGGGTGGTGCATCAACGGCGACTCCCGCGGGGGGAGGTTTCTCGTTGGTTTCTGTAGGGGTCAAGGTGTTTGGTGTGGGTGCTCCGCCGCTGGGTGGGTCGATGATCACTGCCACGGGGCCATCGGCATCACCGGCAAGCTCAGCACGGCCACGGCGCATTAAATCGTGCGCCAGTGCCGTAGGGATCTGGACGATTGTGCCAGGGCGGTAAATCAGGCCTTGGATTACCACCGCAGCGCTGATTTTGAGGGTGTTTGTCGTCGTCGGCATGGTGTGTTCCTCAAGGGTCAGGCGGCTGCGCCGTAGCAGAAGCTTTCGGTACGACGGATGTTAAAGTCGACATCTTGGAACACGACAATCCGGGTGCCGCCGCTGGTGCTGAGGCTGTAGGGGTCGACGGTGATATCTAAGCCTCCCCACATGGCAATGATGAGGTCCGCCCAGTTCCCAAAGAAGACATCACCGGCCTTGATCTGGTTGGACACGCTGGCTGGGTAGCCGTTGACGGTGTTGCCGGATTCCCAAATCGTGCCGCTGGCGGCAGTCTGGGGAAACTTCAAGGCGGTTTTGGCATAGCCACGTATGCCTGCATTGAAGGCGTAGGACATGGCGTTCACATCTGCGTTGTTCAGGGCAATTTGCGTTTCCATCTGGACAAGTTCAGCAAATGTGGGTTGCCCTTTTTGTGCAAAGGACACGGCGTTAATGCCGCTGTGATGTTTAACGCCTGTGGGTTGCATGTCTGAGCCGCTGCCGTAGATGGCGGCACGGTCCACTTCCAGGGCCATGACGTTCAGTAGGTCGCTGCGGACGATTTGTTCGGCATCCGGGGTGGATTGCAGGAGCAGACGCCGGGTGATGTCGGTATAGGCGGCCAGGGATTTGGGGGTGAAGTGGATTTGGTCCAGGGCAGGTTTGCTTTTTTCCGGTGAGTCGCCCTCCCCCACCCAGTAGGCTTGGGTGGTGCCTTTCTGTCTGGGGATATCGACGTTGCCAACCAGGCCGCCCATGACGGTAGCGCGCTGCATGACCCAGGTTTTATTACGCAGGATTTCGATAAAGGAGGAGGCGTGTAGTTCGGTGGCAATGATGTTGCTGCCGGGGCCGTCCGTCGGGGTGGTGGTGGAGAATGCGCGGTTGAGGACGTCCGAGGGGATCAGTAGGCCGCGCGCCTGTTTGCCGTAGGTTTTTTCTGCGGCAGCGGAACAGGCAATCTCAAAGGCCGCCGCGTTGCGGTCGGTCTGGCTGGCATTAGGCAATAACGCGCGGACTGCGCGGACGATGCTGTAGTGCCGTATTTCTTGTGTGGACAGGCCGATGCCGGTTTCCGTGTGAGGTTCAGACTGGGGCATGGGGGCTTTGTCCGTCAGTTTTGTCAGTAGGGCGCGCTGGAATGCTTCCGGTGAGTGGCCTTGGGTAATGTAGTCGTGCGCCAGTTCCAGGTGTCCGTAGGTTTTGCCAAGGTCAGCAATGTGTCTGACACGGGTTCGTTCGGCATCGACGCTGTTGGGGGTGTCAGTCGCGTTGGATGTCGGCTGGGGTGTGTTGGTGGTGTCGGCATGGGCGGGGGGTGATGGTTCCGTCATGGTTTTATCCTCAGAGGTGCCTGGAGTGTGTTGCGAGACTGTTGCGGTGTCCTGTGGCGGATTTTCCAAGGCGCGCCCGATGCCAACGGAGGGGTCGGCAGGGATGCTGACAATGGAGATTTCAATGGGTTCCCAGTCCGTGGCGCGGTACAGGGGGCCTGCGTCGCGTTGGCCGATCACTTCGACTTGATGGACTAAATAGCCCACTGAGACGTGTTTACGGATGCCGTCCAGGACATCACGTAGGATTTCTTCAGCACGTGGGCTGCGCCCGAAGCGCACGATGGCGCGTCCGCGGTGGTCGCTGTCAATAGAGGCCGATTCGACAACGCCAATGTGTTCGCGTGGGTTGTGGTCCAGGAGTAAGGCGGCACCGTTGTCAAGACGGTGCATGCGTACTTCGTTGATACGGTGGCCGAGAATCTCCACGCCGCTCCTTGTTTGCACTTCTGCTGCTTCGCTGCTAAATGCAAGTTCAAGGGTTCTGGAGGGTTCGTCTATCGATAGGACATCGGCATGGCGGTACTGGGTGCCGCCTTTGCGAAGGTCCCGTACTACCTCAGTGGCTGTGGTCATGGGGGGTGGGTTCCTTCTGGGTCGGTGTGGTGTTGGCGGTAGTGAGGTCTGCGCCATACAGCAGGTACTTGAGGTAGTCGTTGGGGATGCCGGAGGCTTGCATTTCTTTCAGGTCTTGGGCGATTTCGCGAAAGACGTCCTGGGGGTCGCGGCCTTGTTCCAGGATGACTTGGCTGGTGGAGGTCAGGCCGCCACGGATGCAGGTCAGTGCGCTTTCAACGTCGGTGCGGGGGTCGACCCAGGCCCAGCGGCGGCCTTGCCAGGAAACGCGGCGGTATCGGTCGTAGTGTTCGGCAGGCAGTGGTTTGCCATGCACGCGAATCTGTCCGCTCAGCAAGGCCACTTTCAAGGCCGCTTCAAAAACAGGGGTGTGGAGGGATTCAATAAAAAATTGCTGGTCTTCTTTCCAGCGTTCGCGTTCATCCAATGTGCCTTGGCGGATGCTGGAGTAGTTGACGTCCGCTAGATCGCCGGAAAGGGCGTGGTAGGAGAGATCCATGCCCGCAGCCAAGCTTTGTTTGGCGGCTTTGGTGAATAAGCCAAATTCACCTGAGGGGTATTGGGGGTTCCAGTCTTGAAATTCTGCGCCTTGGGGGAGTTCGTGGATGGCTAAGGGTCCAGCGTTCATCTGGATGGTTTGGGCAACGTTTTCCTGTTCGTCGGCTCGCGGTCCAAAACCCTCTCGGTATCCGACAAAACCCATTTTGCTAGCGGCGGCGCGTGCGTTTTGTACGGCGGCTTCTTCAAAGCCTTGTAGATGGTGTAGACGCAGTAGGGAGGTGGCGGCCCAAGGTAGGCCGCGGCGTTGTCCCACCATCACGGGTTTGAAGATGTGGATGACTTCCTCGGCGGGGACGCGGATGTAGCCTCGTCCATTGATGCTGTAGTAGTAGGTGTCACGTTCGTCAATGGAGCTGAAGTGGTAGGCCAGCGGTTTTCCGAATCGGTTAAATTCGATGCCTTGTCGGACAAATCCGCCGGTCTGGTCTGTTTTCAGCATTTGGTAGCGCACGGGTAGGCGCAGTGGGTCGATCAGTTGTAAGCAAAAGCCATGCGGTCCGGCGTGTGCGCCATAAATTTTTCGGGCAATAAACTCTCCATCACGGGCGCAGGTCTCTACGCAGAGGGTTTGGATTTCGCGCCATGATAATTTTCCGGTGACTTCACACTGGCCTTTGCGGCCCCAGTCTTGCCACCAGGTTTCAATGGCGTCGTTGATGGCGGTGTCCAGGGCACCGCTGCGCGATTTTCTGCTTTGGGCCTGCATGACGATGCCGCGGGGGCCCACAATGTTACGGCGGCATAGGTCAATGTACCGTTTGACATGGTCGTTGTTGGACCATTGTTCGCGCATGCGTGCGACCAGGATTGGAAGACGTTGGGTGATGTATTCGTCCGGGGATACGGGGATGCTGCTCCACAGGTCATTGGTATCCACCTGCCCTGCTTTGAACATGCCGCCTAGGGCAGCATGCGCTGATACCAGCGCCGCGGGGGGTGGTTTGGCTGGGGTGTTGCCGTGTCTGGGGTGGGAGGGTCTGGATGGGCTGTGCGCTGTGTCCACCATGTCCAGAGGTTCATCCTACAAACCTCACAGGAACGATGTTCCCCCAGCTGCGGGGGGTGTCGGTGGGTGTTTCGCGTTGTACGGCTACGGCGTAGAAGGTGCGTAGTTTCAGTAATTCAGCGATGGTGGTGCGCCACAGTTCGCGGTTGTTGATGCGGTAGCGCTGTTGGTCCTGGGTGGCGCGTTTTTGCAGGACGGCGTTGATGGCGTCTAAGGCGCGTTGGTTGTCGCTGCGTCCGTCATAGCCTTGGGGCAGCGATGCAAAGTCTGGCTCAACACGGAGTTTCCCACGTTTTATTTCGATGGTCTGGGGGCTGTGTGCTGCACGCAGTTGGTAGAGGTAATCGCCGGGTGTCCACTGTGCGGTGTCCGCAGCGGGGATGTCGAATCGGTGGGTGGTGTTTTCACCCTGCGCGGTGAGGTCCAGTGATGCCGGACCACGCAGTAGGCAATGGAGTGTCCAGTCGGGCCAGGGGTAGTTTTTGAGTGTAAGGGATATCTGTAATGAGCATCCAGCATTGATCTTGGCAGGGAATGTTGGGCAGGTGTGCTGGAATGTCATGGGTCACCAGTCGTTAGCCCATGTTCTCCGGCGTCTTAAGGGGGGCCGGGGATGTTGGGGGCGAAGATGGGGGGTATGGTGTTGCACTTCTAGGGTGGGGTCCTGTGGCAGTTTTTCCTTGGGTAGTAAGGCGGCGGCATCTTTAATACGCTTTGCGTCATGGGGTAGATGCGGGTTGATGATTTTGAGGGCGGCGTAGGCGTAGACGCGGCAATCCAATGCTTCGTTGGGGGTTTTGTCGGGTTTGGTCCATTGGCGTACTGGCTGGCCTTTGAGGTAGCGGGTACGTAATTTTTCAGCGGTCAGTTGTGCAAACCAGTCGGGGGAACGGTCTGTGGGGAAATGGGAGTAGCCTGGGCCAGGCTGGGTGATGGCAAGGCGGCGCATCACAATTAATTTTGCTTCGTCCACGCCAACGGTAAAGAGGTTGATTCTGGGTGCGTTGCGTCCGGAATGTTTGCGTTGTGCTTTGTCTACGATGGGACGGCCCCAGCCGCCAACGCCTTTAATGCCAAATAGACGCCTGTCTGTCCTAGTACGCAGGTATTGGTAAGCGGCTTGGGTGTAGCCGCAGGTGCCTCCGGTATCTAAGCAGGCGGCCTGGATGGATAGACGTATACCGCTTTCGTGCTGCCAGGTGGTAGAGAGGTAGCGGTCCAGTGCTTCCCATACCTCGCCTAAGAGGGGGTCGCCGTAGAGAACGGCGGTATGAATGGACCAGGATTCTTCGTCAATGCCCCATGCGACAATTTCCACTTCAAGGCGGTCGGTTTGCATGTCGATGCCCGCAGTGAGAAAAACACCGCCCATAGGGACATCGGCAAGGTAGGTTTCAAGGCGGCGCAGTAGGTCGTCAATGTCGGCCTGTTCGGCGGTCTCGCTCCAGACGCGGGCCAGGCTGACGTTGGTGAATGTTTGTAGGTCCTGGTGTTTGAGTTTGTCCAGGTAGTCTTGAACGATGGCGCTTTGGCGGCGGAAGGTGGAGTACAGTTCGTTCAGTTCGTAGGAGGCATGGCCGTTAAAGGGTTTGCTGGCTTGCCAGTGGGCTTGGCGAACGGCTGCAATGCGTTGGCCGTCATCCCAGCATACGCCGCACCCTTGGCAGACGTAGCGTGCAGTGTGCGGTTGGTGGGCGTCGATAGCGGCCAAGTCGGCGTCGGGGTCGCTTTGGCGTCCAACCCAGCTGACGTGTTCCCATTCTAGGGTTTGTTCGCATCCGCAGGCGGGGCAGCGTACATAAAATCGCCTCTGGTCTCCGGCTCGGTAGGCGTCATCAATATAGCTGGAGCCTTCAATGGTGGGTGTGCTGATCTCCAGAAGAAACCGTTCATCACCAAAGGTCGCGGCGCGCTGCCACAACAGGCTCACCGGGTGGCCTTCGTCCGTGCGTTCGTAGCCGTCTATTTCGTCGCACACAATCAGTGGTGCTGAGCGCCCGCGCATGGTCTTTGGTGAGCCGGACCAGGCAAACATCAGAAATCCTCCAGGGTAGGATTTCATCCGCTGGTTGTTGACGCCATCGCGGCCACGCGGTTTTGCAATAAGGCGTTGCAATCCTTGGTTGGCTGCAATCAGCGGGGAGAATTTGGTTTCTAGCCATGCTTGTAAATCGCCTTGTGAGGGTTGCAGCATCATTTGGCTGCGGGGGGCCATTTCGATGCAGTAGCCTTGTACGCATAAGGCCAGCATGGTTTTACCGACTTGTGCGCCCCATTTCAGGGTGACGCGGTAGCAGTCCGGGTCCACCAGCATATCCATGGGCTCGCGTTGGTAGGGGGCGTTGTCTAGGCGCAAGGGGCCAGGAATGGCGTTGCCTTCAGGAATGCGGATGCGTGTCTGTGCCCATTCGGAAGGCTTCATTGCTGGGGGCGGTCGCAGCATCTGTAAGGCGTTGCTGATCATCTGATCAACGCCTTCTTGGTTTTCTAGGGCGGTTAAACCTAAGGTTTCAGACATCGCCTGTTTCCTCGTCTTCGTCGGGGTCCGTGTCTTCTTGGGTCAGGTCTAAGGACGCGAGATTTTCTAAGGTCTGATCGATTTCTTGCAGCAGTACGCGTTTGTATCGGCGCTCGTCGGTTTCACCCAGTAGGAGGGCGACGGTCCGCCCTGGAATAGTGCGCAGGTTGGCACGCACTTCCGCGAATACGCGGGCCAATGTCTTTTCCACCTGCTCCAAAGGAGCAACCTGCTTTTTTGCATCAGCCAAGTGCAACTCTTCGCGTTGCGCTTCAGCGGCGATCTTACGGCGCTTCCATTCTTCAATATCGGCCACCGCTCCACCCGCCGCTTCTTCTGCGGCTTTGTCACGTAACCAGCGGGCGACTACAGCCGTGTCAAACGTCCATTCTCGCCCACGTCCACCGCGTTTCACGACTGGGCAGCCGTTACGTGCCCATTGATCGACCGTCGGCAACGCTACACCGAATATCTCCGAAAGGCCTGCACGATTAACCTGTTTTCCTTGCTGTTTCTGTAAAACCATCGGTCGATATAAACAACAAGTGAGAATCAAAACACCACGCACAATGGAAGCCCCGCGGAGTTTCGACCCCGCAGGGCTCCCCATCGGGAAGGACCCGTTAAAATCTGTCAAATTGCAGTTAAATTCGCTCATTTGACGCCTCTATAGCCATCAGATGCCATTGCACCATGGTCACGACGGTGTATCGCTGTCTTCTATTCCGCAGCCCTGCGGTGACCACGGCTGCCCGACGCTGGCCGCCTGTACCCATGCCGCAACACAGCGCACTTGCGCCGCACACTGCTCATACGCCAAACGCCATCCCAGCGTTTGACTCAGTAAGTCGCGGACTGTCTCTACACGCGGCAATGGCGGCTCCTCACACGGTTGCAACAACACCTGCGGCGGGATGATCACCTCAACGCGGGTCTGCGTGACGATAACTGGCTTGACAGGACCCCCCGTCGAGCAAGCACCCAAGCACGTCAGGCACATCCATATCCAAAAAAGCTTTCGCCTCATCGTGGTGTTGCTCCAAATGTATGATGCGTTGACGTAACACACGGTCGCGCACCGTGATCCGATTCAAATCCGTATGCAGCCCCGCAATCGCCTGCCTGTCGATCTCCCGTAACGCACGTAGCCGCGCAATCGCCGCATCTTGATCACGATTCATCGCAACCTGCGCATCCAACGTGCTTTCCACCGCCGCTAACTGGCCTTCCAGCTGCGCCGCACGTTGCGCTAATTGACTGCGCTCGGACCAGGCCAGCACTGCATGTGCAACCAGCGCCACCAACGCACCAATCATCATGTACTCAATCAGCAGCCGCACACTGGGCAAACCTCGCCCCACACGGCGCAGTGTATTAACGATCATCCGAACTCCTTCTCCCGCCCCCCACTTTGGGGACAATGAAGCTTTGAATCAGGTCCAAACTGGCAGAGGCTCCAAGCCAACCAAACACCCCCACTGTGACTGCCGTCAGTTGCTGGCTTAACTCCAGCGATTCACACACCCACATTGCAAACAGCCCAACAAGCCCAGCCGCACTGGCTTCGATCAGCACACGCGCCCACGTTGGTTTCTCGCCGTTGTCGAGCGTGCGCATTAAGTAGCCGAGTACCCCAGCCACCATCGCAAGGCACGTGTAGAACGCTTCTTTCCACCAGGACATCATGGCCGAGGGATCAATCACGGCGACCCTTTAAAGCAGCACGCCGTTTCTTCTCTTCAGCACGCCAGTCACCGCCTTCAAACAATGCACGTTCGGCGGCACGCCTGATGATTAAACCAGACTGCACACGACCGCCCGCCCATTTCCACACATGAAACTGCTGCGCCGCACCAGCAACATCACCGGCATTAAGCTTGCGTAACAGCGTCGAGCGGTGAAACGCGCCCACACCAATATTGAAGCTCAGCGATACCAACGCATCGAACTGCTGTTGCTTGAGTGGCACACGCACATAACGCCGTACAGCCGGTTCAAACTCTTTGGCTAATCGAGCACGTAACATCGCATCGGCTTCCTGCTCATTGGCAAGACACATATCAGGCCTAACGTGCTTGCCCGTCTCGCCGTAGCCAATCGTCAGCGCACCGCCTTCGCATATGTACGCCTGCAACCGCAAACCCTCAAAAAACTTAATCAGTGCAATGCCTTCTTCACCAATGGTCTGCATGACAAGTCCCGGAGACATTCATTGCCGCTCATCCTGCGTGTATCCTGGGCATACGTCCTGTGACAGGTTTTCCGTGGCGGGTGCGAGGAAATACCGGCAGCGAAATTCCTGACGTGCCTGACACTGATCCCAAATATCTTGGCAATGACATCAAAGGGCACACCACTACGCAAAAGCTCCACAACAGCACAATCCCGCGCATGGCGGGCAATGTAATTGCAATTGGCTGGCTGCAAAATCTCCCCACCGAAAACATCCACCAGCTTTTGCGCATCCTCCCATCCCAGAATGGATACCAGCCGGTGATGGGGCGATAAAGCCTTAGGAACATACAAAATCACCTTGCCGCTGCGGCGGCCTTTGGGGTACGTACGCGGCAACTGACCAATCAGGGTTAACGCTTGCTTCCGTCCGATGACATCAGCCAACTCCTGCACACTGGCAGGCAGCTCCGTAGCGACGGTGGGCCTCATGCCGACCCCTACGGCATCCCCGCATCCCGCAACGCAGGGCTTCCCACCCAAGGGCAAACGCGCCAGCAAGCGAGGCGGATTGGAGTGTTGCAGCAGGCATGTTGTTTGCATTGGACACTAACCCATCACAAAAAAGCATGGGGACTAGTATAACTCATTGATTATAAAGAAGATTATTGGGTGAGACGGCGGCACTTTCCTCCCGTCGGTGTGGCAATGGCTAGATGTACGGGCGCAAGGGGGCTGCCGCCCCACTCCCCACCTCTACATCCCCCAAAAATAAATAGCTATATATACATCTATATCTATACTTACTTTTAACCCAACATTGTAAAAAGGGGGTTTATAGAAGTGGGGAGTGGGGCGACCAACCCACACACCACACCTGCCCCACCTCAAAACTCAGCATTCACAAGCGCCACGCCGATAACCACCGTAAACTTGTGTCGCTTCCCTTCAACGATCCGGTCTACGTACTTCTTCTTGAACCCAGGTACACACCGTTTCAATCCGTCAAGGAAACGTACTTTGGACAGTGGGTGAACACCGCTTTCTTCCGCCGGTGTGGCAATGGCTGGATGTACGGGCGCGAGTGGCACCTGTCCTGTGTCCTGTCATATCACCCCCCCAGAAAAATAGTTATATATATATATATATCTACACTTATTATTAACCCAACATTGTAAAAAGGGGGCAAAACGACAGGACACAGGACACCACGCCTTTTTCAAACTTATATAGTTTTCGCAAATTAGCGTTTTTGACAGGACACAAAGGACACCTAAAAGCTTTTTTATATTCAGCTCACTAAAACGCGCAACGCGTCCCACGCCCGCTAAGCCCTCTGCACCCCGCCAACATCCATTGCGAAAGCGCTGAGGGTGCCGCAGCCCCGCGTTACTGGAAGGGGTCAGTGTTTATCAGTGCTACGCCTTGGATCACCACAAATTCGCGGCGTTTCCCCCCTTCTGGGGTTTCTTTCGTGAGTTTCTTCTTAAACCCAGGTACGCGCCGTTTCAATCCGTCAAGGAAACGGGTTTTAGACAACGCGCAAACGCCGCTGGCCTTACACCATTGCGTATAGGCTGGGTACAGGCCACCGCCCATTGGCGTACTGAGCTTCTCCTCTTTATCGGCTCCTAGCTCGCATTCTTCATCAATGAACTGGCCGACACGGTCCTGCTCCTCCTTGTAGTCTTCCGAAGCGGCCAACACGATATCAGGCGGCCTCAGCCCGTTCTTGTACCACTCCACGGCACCGGCCACGATCCAGGCCAATACGCCTTCTCGTTCAGTGGCAAGCTTCTCGGCGATCCTCATATCCCGAAGGTACTTGCCGTTACCGATCTCTTCCCCTTCAGCGGCATCAAATTTCGCTTTAAAGGGGATGAGCATAATGCGCCTCCAGATGCCGCTGTCCTGCCCCTTAATGACAGGCTTATGGTTAGTGAGCAGTTGCAGCTTGTGCGTGGGTTTGAACTCGAAGAATTCACCGTATAAGTAGCGTGCCTTGAGCGTATCGCCGCCAGTGGCTTGTTTCACGAAGTCTTCTCGCAATACTTCGCCCTCCCCCGATTCGTGGGTGGTGACCATGCGTCTACCGGCGAGGTCGGCAATGGCGTTAGGGTGTTGTGGGCCGTTCTTGCCTGTGAGCAGCCCTGGGGCGGCCACACCTGAATAACGGCCAAGAATACCTGTGATTAGGTCCAGTAACGTGCTTTTCCCGTTATTCCCATCCCCGTACAGCACGGCGAACTTCTGTTCGCGTACCTCTCCAGTGGCGCAGTATCCAAACCAGCGTTGCAGAAAGGCGCAAAGTGGCTTAGAGGATTCCCCATATTCGCAGGTGATGCGCGCCAGTGTGGTTATAAACTCAGGAGCGGTGGCCTTAGGGTCGAAGTTGATAGGAACGACCCGCGTAATGTAATCCTCGGGGCGATGCGCTTTGAGCGTTCCGGTGCGCAGGTCCACGGTGCCGTTGGCACAGTTCAATAGCCAGGGATTCGTGTCGAGTTGTTCCTGAGGGACCCTGAGTCTCTTTTTGAGCAGCCTCTCCAATGTTTCAATTGCGCTGCCCATTTCTGATTTTTTGCTCCAGGCATCCAGCGCAGCGGCGATCTTTTCGTTTTTCGCTTTCCCATCCTCCGTGTCTGTGGCTTTAAGACGCCATTGCTCGGCTTCGGCACGAATGAGGGCGGGAAGATCGGCCATCAGCGCATGCGCCCCGACCGGATCACTCTCCCAATATCTGTCATTCCAAACAAGCCAGCGATTCCCAGTCCACATGAGCTGTTTACCGTGGCGCTTGGCGATCCGTCCCGCGTTCGCTGCATCAGTGACCAGGTGCAGCGCTTCGGGTACAACGCGCTTCTTAACGGCTGGCATGGCTGGAGGGCTTGGATCATCTGTAATCACATCGAACATCTCTAATATTTCCTGTTCGGAATAGATTCCTATTTGGTTTAGAAATTCTGATTGCGGCACCCCGTGGCAGTGGGCGTGCTGGCATACAAAGGCGCCTTTGGCATAGCCTCCGGTATGTGCTGGGTAATACACCGTGGATGTGGGGCTAGAGGCTTGCGTATGGCGTTCTTCAAAGGGGCATTCAATGAAGAGCTCCCCCGCTTTGCCGGTGGAGCGGATCATCCCGTGTTTGGCAAGACACACAGCCACAGGGTCGTTGGCAGCAGCGGCCATGAGCTTGTGTTGGCGGCTGGGTTTGCCTTCAGTCTTGGCGCTTTCCAGGATCGCCGCATCAATCGCCAACATTACAGAATCCTCAAGAAAGCCTTTCACAAAGCCGCTGCGCACTGGAACTGGATCGGTCACACCGGCTTCAAACACAGGGGCGGCGGTGTAGTGGATTTGCACCGTATTAAATACAGAAGCATCCAGCCCTGGAGCGCAGACAGCGGCCCAGGCTTTGAGCTGTGCGCTGGTGTACGGCTTATGTAGCCAGAACCACACATGGGCTTTTAGCTTGCCTGCACACTCAGGACGCCCCGCGCTACTGGATAACTGCCAATGGTAATCTGCACCGTGGAAGCCAAAGGGCATTTGGTCGCTGAGGAACTCGTCGATACTCCCCACCGGATCGGCCACCGGATCGCGGCACCGTGGGTAGAAGTTGTCGATCTCAACGAGCATCCAGTGATGCGGGATATCCTCGTACAGCTCGGCAATGCGCCGTACTTTCCCTTTCTGGAACTCAGTATCAAGCGCAGCGGCTTTGGCATCGCCCACATACGCCCCGCGAATCACGCAGGCATGCGGGTTCTTCTCCAGCTCCGTGAGCAAGTTAGACAAGTCGCGGCTATTGTTGAGCGCTCGTTGCTCCACCTGGAAGAACTTGGCGTTGTCGTAGGCTTTCACCGAGCCATCAGCGCGCCATGTTTTGGCGAGGGTATTTACGGGGTGTTTTAGAACCGTGATAGAATCTCGCATAGGAGTTTCACCTTTGTTTTGGGCGAGTTGAGGTCACCCCCTCAGCCCGCCCTTTTTAACTGCGGGGGTGGTTTAAAGATTCGAGAGTCACTCCTTACTAATTAAGGAGTACGGCCAGCCAGACAGCCGGATGGTTTAGCGCAAACGGTAGAAGGCATTGCGGCAACGCCCAGCGAGATTCTCCATGCGCTTAGCACGCGGCCCCACCTCCCGCCACAGATCGCTGACCGCACCGGCTAACGGTGAGCGAATCAGATGTAAGGCTTGTTCAATCGGCTCAATGCGTTCCCGTGACAAATGCCCCGCGACCATCCTCAGCAGTGCGTACAGGTTGAATGCCTCTTCTTCTGTCAAAGTGACAGCATGAGGGTGCGAAGCTGAGTAGCTCCCCGTCTTGCGGATTGAGGGCATGAATTCCAACACATCCAACACCCAGCGACGAAACGCGGCGGCTACTGAAGTGCGAGCAAACATCGATACCATGTGGCAGCCACGAGGGCTGAAGAGTCGGACAGGTTTGTCTGAGTTACCGCTTCCAAACCCCTTGACGGTCAAATTGACCGTCAAGGTCATTTGATAGGTGAACTCTTCGGAATGGCGCGAGTAGATGCGCAAGACAGCGCTGGTGTCTTTGTAGCCCAAAGCTCGGGCCAGATCGGCAGCCGTCAGGTGAGGAACACCGTCACGGTCGATAATGGAAAGGGATTTGCCGGAAAAACACACGGCAGAGGGTAACTGCGTCATAAAACGTCTCCTGTTTCGTGAGATGACCACGGGGAGACGTTCTTAGGCGCCGCACCTGTGGGTGTCGGGAGGCTAAGAAACCGGAAACAGACGGCGGGCAGCTTTCCCCTTGCAGGGTGTTGTATGGCTGCCGCCCTCCCGACGTAAAAACGTGCAGGCGTAAAAAAACCGCATGATTTTCGGATGCGGGTACCGCTGTTTCCGGAGTTCTTAGGCTCCTTACCGAAGACGGTACCGCAGCGGCGAATGTGGGTCAAGCTCACGGTGTCTTTGTAACCCAAAGCGTGGGCTAGATCGCGTGCGCTTAGGTGGGGAACACCGTCACGGTCGATAATGGAAAGGGATTTGCCGGAAAAACACACGGCAGAGGGTAACTGCGTCATAAAACGTCTCCTGTTTCGTGAGATGACCACGGGGAGACGTTCTTAGGCGCCGCACCTGTGGGTGTCGGGAGGCTAAGAAACCGGAAACAGACGGCGGGCAGCTTTCCCCTTGCAGGGTGTTGTATGGCTGCCGCCCTCCCGACGTAAAAACGTGCAGGCGTAAAAAAACCGCATGATTTTCGGATGCGGGTACCGCTGTTTCCGGAGTTCTTAGGCTCCTTACCGAAGACGGTACCGCAGCGGCGAATGTGGGTCAAGCTCACGGTGTCTTTGTAACCCAAAGCGTGGGCTAGATCGCGTGCGCTTAGGTGGGGAACACCGTCACGGTCGATAATGGAAAGGGATTTGCCGGAAAAACACACGGCAGAGGGTAACTGCGTCATAAAACGTCTCCTGTGTTATGGGATGACCACGGGGAGACGTTTTTGCGCGCCGCACCCGTAGGTGTCGGGAGGTCAAAAACCGAACACAGACGGCGGGCAGCTTTCCCCTTTACAGGGTGTTGTATAGCTGCCGCCCTCCCGACGTAAAAACGTGCAGGCGTAAAAAAACCGCATGGGTTTCGGATGCGGGTACCGCTGTGTTCGGAGTTTTTGATCTCCTTACTAGCGACGGTACCGCAGCGGCGTACAGTGGTCAAGCTCACGGTGTCATCGCTTACATAACTCCCCGTCTTGCGGATTGAGGGCATGAATTCCAACACATCCAACACCCAACGGCGAAACGCGGCGGCTACTGAAGTGCGAGCAAACATCGATACCATGTGGCAGCCACGAGGGCTGAAGAGTCGGACAGGTTTGTCTGAGTTACCGCTTCCAAACCCCTTGACGGTCAAATTGACCGTCAAGGTCATTTGATAGGTGAACTCTTCGGAATGGCGCGAGTAGATGCGCAAGACAGCGCTGGTGTCTTTGTAGCCCAAAGCTCGGGCCAGATCGGCAGCCGTCAGGTGAGGAACACCGTCATGGTCGATAATGGAAAGGGATTTGCCGGAAAAACACACGGCAGCAGGTAACTGCGTCATAAAACGTCTCCTGAGTTATCGGATGACCACAGGGAGACGTTTCTACGCGCCGCACCTATGGGTGTCGGGAGGTTAGAAACCGAACTCAGACGGCGGGCAGCTTTCCCCTTGCGGGTGTTGTATGGCTGCCGCCCTCCCGACGTAAAACGTGCGGGCGTAAAAAAACCGCATGGTTTTCGGATGCGGGTACCGCTGAGTTCGGAGTTTCTAAGCTCCTTACCGGCGACGGTACCGCAGCTGTGGGCAGTGGTCAAGCTCACGGTGTCATCGCTTGCTTTCATTCTTGATTCCTTAAGGGCTTTTTAAGTCCCTTCAAATAAACCACCACGCCTTTTCCAAGAGGCGAATATTCATTGTTATCTCGTAGCAGATAAGCGTCCTTTAGTGCTTGTTTTGCAGCGTGTTCTACCGCTTCATCAACGCAAGCCAGTCCATAGATTTGTGTGTATTGCTCAAACATTTTTCGATCAGCAGGGCTTAGATCAATTTTCACAGGGCCTCCAAAGGGCCTGGTTAGGCACTTCAAGCCGCGTCTGCTTGCCGCTTATCATTCTTTATCGCAGCAGTTGCTACCGATAACGCCAGTTCACGAACTAACGCCGCCGGTTGCATCCCGTTGTACTGAGCCAACGCATTGATCAAATCGCGTTCGGCATCGTTAAAACGCACCTTCACCGGGTGACTACGAATGTGGGTCGGATCGGCATACATAGATTCATTACCAAGGGTTATTCAATGTCATTGAAAAGATCGAATACTCGGCATGGAAGAAAAAGTATTCGTTGTAGTGCTACATCCAAATGTAGCCTTGAGCCAATTGATCATCGGGAAACTTCACTCCCAAGATGGCCGTTTTGGCAGCCGCGCGTTTTGGATTTGCACGCACGTGGACATGGAAAACCACTACCTTTCAGTAGTTCTAGAAGGCCAACCCCCGCCCGGAGAAATTCAAACCCATCCAACCGTTTTCCACATTCCACACAGTGCGGTTGCTTGTGTAATCGAAACCACCAGAGGCGCACTGCCTTTGGTAATCGAGAAAGAAAAGAAGTTGGGAACTCGGGTTTAGGCCGCATCGGACACCTCCTGCCTGTGGCCTGTGGGGGGAGCGCCGAAGATGTCGGGGCGGACAACCTCAAGGAGCTGAAGCCGTGCCGAAGGAATGCCCGTCTTACGCCACTCACTTACCGATGGCTGTTTGATCTTAAACATTCGTGCCACAGCAGCAGTGCCGCCAAGGGTATCGATGATCTGATTTGCGTTCATACGTCTTAAGTTAGGACTAGCTAATAACTTTGTCAATAGCTACTCCTAACCACTTATTTGTTAGGCTTTCCTAATGTCTCTTAATGAACGACTCCGTTTTGCCATGCTTGAAGCTGGCATGACGCAAAAACAACTTGCCGATGCAGTCAGGGTCAAACCTCCGAGCGTTCATGGCTGGCTAAGCTCGAAAGCAAAATTCTTGCGCGGGGAGAATCTCCTCAAAGCCGCCCAGGCGCTTAATGTCTCGGAAAAATGGCTAGCAACAGGCACCGGCCCAATGCGTGCCGTTACCGCGAATTCTAACCAAGAGAATCCAAGCACACAGGGTCCCGAGCGTACCAAACTCGACGCCTGTGAGCTTCGAATAATTGATGGTGATGAAGATTTGGATAGAGAAGCTGATGTGCTGATCGACGAAGTAGATGTATTACTCGCTGCTGGTAGCGGTGTTGTGATCCCTGAATTTATCGAAACAAAATTCAGAATGCCGTTCCCCTTGTCTTGGCTCAGGGACGTACACATCAGTTCAAAAGATGTGAAGTTGATGCGCGTATACGGTGACAGCATGGAGCGAACGTTATTTGATAAAGACCGGGTGCTGGTAAATCTCGCAGACACACGCATCCGTGATGGGAAAGTTTACGCCATTGCCATTGGTGGTGAGGCGAAGGTTAAACGTCTTTACACCTTACGTAACAGTAGCTTACGCATTGTTAGTGATAATCAGAACAAGGACTCCGAAGGCCATCGTATTTACAAAGACGAGATCGTACCTTCTAAGGAAATGGATACGGTTCACATTATTGGCCGTGTGATCAGCAAGCTCGGTGATGGAGGGTTGTGACTTCATTTTTCTAACCACAGGAGCTACACATTAATGAAACCCAACACCACAAGCGTTTTAGTCCTAGTTGTAAAAACACTTATTAGCTTGTCATTGGTTTGTCAAATGACTTCATGTCAAGAGCATGACACCAGCAGCATCGAACAGGACACTTCGCTGACACTGGCAGAACGCATCATCAAGATTAATAAGGGTGTTGTGAGTGCCCGAGAGCATATGGAGGATGGCAAGCCTTTACTGATTGTTGACATCGGGCCTTCTTCAACATTTAGTAATTCGGCCCTCCTGTTTGATGCATCTACAAAGATGGTAGATATCTTGGCAAAATCCCAAAAAATAATTCCGAAGGATGGGAATGTGGAATTTAGAATAATCACAGAACTTGAAGATCGATATGGAAACACCAAAGAAGACGCAATTATGACAATTGGCTTCACTGGAAGTGATATTGAAAAAATCAACTTCGGTAACAAAGCAGGTTTCACTGGATGGAGCTTATTGAACTTAGCGCAACCACCAAAACATATTACTTTCGCGGGCAGGGAAGCAATTTCTGAGTATTGCTCAGATGATTCAAACAGAAATTATGCTGATCTCTTTTGCCTCCCTTGGCCTAAAGTGTCTAGATAGTTGCCAAGTTCAATAGGTCCGTTAACACAAACCCCGCCCGCGCGGGGTTTTTTAATGCTTGGGGAAGCCCAATAAATAATTAGGAACTCCTATTGACAATGTAATTAGGACTAGCTAATTTAGCTCCACATCACCCCACGACACCCGCAACCAGCGGCACAGGGGCCAGGAGATAACAGATGTCGTTAGACAGCACCCAAATTCCCATACTCTGCTTAGCTGCATTTATTACCGCAGTCAACGCATGGGTTGTGTTCATAACACGTAAGGACCCCTCCCCCTCAACGCCACCGCTGAGGGGGCCAAGGGCACCGCCACCGCCACCGCCCACTTCGGTGGAGGGGCCTGGTCTGCTCAGGGAAGTCCCCAACGATGAGGGTTCTTATGTCGACTTTGCGCCCTTTTCAAAAGGCTGCCGCCGCCGCTGCCGCTGTCACTGCCAAGTAACTCAGGTTTGGCACCTCCACACATCCCAACGGCAGGCCTCCGGAGACGGGGTACATGGCTCCGTAAGTAACCTTCAGCCGAACAGTGTCGCGGCGAATCATCCACACCGCGTTAAAAACGCCAAGCGTCGCGCCAAGCACCGCCAAAGCAAGTGTTAACCAATGCGTCCAGTTCATGGCACCAAGCATAACCGCGCTCAACACCCACACCCAAACACGCCCCACGACACCCGCACCCGGCGGCAGGGGCAAGGAGATATTGAAATGACATTAAACGTTAGCGAGCAAGCCCAGCCTCAGGCTAGCAAGGCCTTATCAGGGACTCAAAAAGCGCCGCTGTTCTACTGGAACGGCATTCGGGACGAGAAAGGCGCGGAGTTGCAACGCGCTATGTACACATTGCGACCACCATACGATTCCGAATCGGCTATCAGGGTGACTGCCCTCGACGCGAGGGGATTTAGCCTTTTAATACACTCCTGTTTTGAGGTGTACAACAGCGCCGATGGGCTGACGGGTCCTTACGGCAATGATCATTTCACTGTACGCATCGCCCACCCGCAGCATGCGCAAGTTAAAGCTGCCTTTGAAGCATGGCTCAATCGCTATGAAGCGCAGCTCGTTGCATCGGAGAAAAAGCGACAAGAAAAGCGTAATGCTGCTCGTGCTGCTTTAGCTACATACGAAGCTGCCGCTAGTAACGGGGTGGCCGCATCTGAAACTAAAAAAGCGCCGTTGTTTTATTGGAACGGCATTCGGGATGAGGAAGCCGCGGAGTTACAGCGCGCTAGCTACTCCTTGGTATCACCACGCGATCCTAATTCAGCGATCAAAGTAAGCTGCCTTGATCGCCCGCTGCCACTGTTTAGTGATTTGGTGTGCCGCTGCTTCGTCGTTCGCTTTGATAGCGAAGACAGGAGTTGCCATTACTTCATTGTGGATAGTAGCCATCCGCAATATGAGCAAGTCCGTGCCGCTTACAAAGATGCCGTTTTTATGTCATGCCACGCCGTTAGCGGCGAGCACACCGATAGCGATGAGGTGGCCGCATGAGCACCGCGACCCTCGAAAACGCCCCCACCCCAGGGGGCGCTAGGTTCACCAAAATCAACGACATATACGGCAACCACATCATTACGCGGGATAACCATACGGAGCTTGAGTGGCTGGCTGGGTTTGTCGGCATCTGGACGAATCAGGATAGCTGTTATGGCGTTGCGGCAAATGTATGTCGCCGATTAACGGTCGGCGGTTATGAAGATTGGCACGTTCCCACCCTTAAAGAGGCACTATCTGCTAATGGTGCAGATGAATTTTGGTATTGGGGGGATTCAGGCACTTGGATATGGACTTGTACGCCGGATATCGACGAACAGAGGGGGGAGACTTGGGTTGTTAAATTCGGCAAAGATCACGCCTTTAAAGCACCTCGAACAACGCCGTACCACGTCCGCCCTGTCCGTGGCCAGATGCGTACTGATGCCACTGCTACACCAAAGGCAGGTGCGTAATGGCTGGCATTGGATATAGCAGTTATAACGATCCGCGCTTACAACCACCGGAAGATGATTACCAAGAGTATTTTGCCGAGCGGGTCGATGCGCGGGTTAATGAGTATTTAAATAACCCAGATAAACTAGCGGAAGCGGATGAACGGGCGGCGGATATAATATCTACTGAGCATTATAAAGCGATGGGAAGTGCTTTAGCGGATTTATATACTTTCCCTTCGGATCAGTTAATCGGCAGCGATATATTAAAACATCTTTATGCATTAGCCGAAGTGCAAGGACTCGCACGCCTGAGGCAATTACATCTTCTCGCCGAGCAGGAAATCAAGGAAGAAATGCGCCAAGAAGCAGAATGCTTTCACGCGATGTGGGGCGATGTCATGCAGGAGGAATACGCATGATTCCTTGCACCATCACCGCACGCACCAAGCAGGGTGTGTACACCTATACCGGCCTGTTTCAGAAAACTGTTGAGGCGAAGTCTGACGCCTACCGGCGCTTTGGGTTCCCAGCCGTTATTGCCGTCACAGCCATCCACCGCAAATCAATGCGAAACAACACGCATCCCAGCCCGCCACGTGCGGCGTGATTTGACACAGGAAAAACCCACCGATGAACCGCTATCGCACACCGAAAGAACAACACACAGCGCGTTGCAATGACTACGCACACCCTGGGTTAGCCAGCTGCATTTTGCGCGATACCCGAGCAATGCCCAATGCACTACGCATCGCCAATTACCGCGTTCGCCGCGCGCACTACGAAGCCGCTAAAACGCTTTCATCGTTATTGATTAAACACTAATCCCGAACGTTTTTCTGGAAGGAGTTTTTATATGTCGCCTCCCATGCCGACAGAAATATTCATGCGTTCGATGAGCGATAGCGAACTTGTGAATGACCTAACAACCAGGCAAGCCGTGGAGCGTTTTACGCCTGTGGAAAGGGAGTTGTTATCGCGTCTTAAAGGCTTGCTAGAAGACTACGAAGAGGTGCGTGACGCACTGGAGCAAGACGGCGATGCGCTGTGGTGACAACGGACAACACATCGGAACGGAACACCCCACACACGAGAGAAAAAAGCCCATGTTTCCTATCACCGTCACGATTACCGATCAGGCCCAATTAAACGCTGTGTTAGCGGTGCTTAACCCGCCCCGCAACACGAGCAGCCCCGCGCAACCTGTGCTTGACAATACACCGCGCAGCGATAACACCCCTAGCCCTCCACCGGCGGCACCTCCTCCCCCAACGGATACAACGCCGCGCACTGCCAACGATGCACCGCGCACCGCAGAACCCTCTGTTACTGAGGTGACAACGGAGCCTGCTCCTGCACTGACCTATCTTGATGTAGCAAAGGCGCTAACGCGCCTGTCTAAGGATTTTAAGCGTAGATACGCCGACGATATTTTGAAGTCATTTGGCGTGGCTGGCCTCTCTCAAATCCCTCCGGAGTTGTACCCAACGCTGATGGAGCGCATCGAAGGATTTTACATCGCCCACGAACGCGGTTTGCCCTTAGAGGCTGAGACATGAGCCAGCACGCCATGTTATCCCCGAGCAGTGCGCATCGTTGGTTGCACTGTCCGGCAAGCGTTCCGTTAACGCGCACCTGCAAAGACGACTCCAGCCCATTTGCCGATGAAGGCACCGTGGCCCATACGGTGGCTGCCGACGCATTACGCACCGGCTCCGATGCCAGCGCGTACGTGGGGGCATGCCATGAGGTCAACGGCCACCGCTGGGAAGTCACCGCAGAGATGGCGGCGTACGTGCAGGAGTATGTGGACTATGTACGCGCCATTGCGGGGGTGCGCCTGGTCGAGCAGCCCCTACGCATTGCCTCCATCACTGGGGAGCAAGACGCTAAAGGCACCGCTGATGTGGTGATTTTAGCGGGGGATGAGCTAACCATCGTTGATCTCAAATACGGCAGAGGCGTCAAAGTCTTCGCCGAAGGCAATGAGCAATTGCAGCTGTATGCGCTGGCAGCGCTGAGTGAATTTGGAGGGGTGGAAGCCTTTCAGCACGTGCGGCTAGTGATCGTGCAACCACGGCTTGGGCATGCCGATGAGTGGGTGCGCACCCTCCCCCAGATGGAGGATTTTAGGCGGAAAGTTGCGCAAGGCGCAGCGCGGTGTAGGGCTGCGATGTGGCACTACAACAACGTAGGCGAATTGCCTTCAGAGTATTTCGGCCCCGCAGAAACGCCCTGCCGGTTTTGCAAGGCCAAAGCGAGCTGCCCTGCGTTGGCCACGCATGTACTGAACACGGTGGCAGATGATTTTGTCGACCTCACAAAGCCCATTGTCCCGCAGCTCAGCTACGCGCAGCTGCGCACGTTTGACAACACCACACTGGCCTGCCTGTTTGGCGCAACAGAGTTAATCGAATCCTGGTGCAAATCTATTCGCGACAGGGCAGCAGCGGAGTTGCTTTCAGGTCAGCCCGTGCCTGGATACAAGGTGGTTCAAGGCCGACAGGGGCCGCGCCGTTGGGCGGACATGACCGCCGCTGAAGCCATGCTCAAACAGCTGCGCATCAAATTCAAAGACATGTACGACGTGTCTCTCATCAGCCCCACGCGTGCCGAGAAACTCCACCAGGTCGGAGTCATTGGTGATCGCCAGTGGCCAAAGCTCCAACCGCTCATTCATAGGTCAACAGGGGCGCCCATTGTTGTTCCCACATCGGATAAACGCCCCGCGCTCGCCCTTCAGGACGCGACGGATTTCCAGGACTTGAGCGATATGCCCATCCCCCCACTCCCAGACACAGCACCCTCACTTCAATCTCAGGAGACACCGTAATGAAACTCACCCTAAAAAACGTGCGCTTAGCCTTCCCCGTGTTGTTTGAACCCAAGAAAGTCAATGGCGAAGGCGAGGCCGCCTTCTCGGCCTGCTTCCTCATCGACCCTGCTGACCCGCAAGTCAAAGCCCTTAACCAGGCCATTGACAAGATGGCCAATGACAAATGGGGCGCTAAGGCGGCGGCCCAGCTTAAACAGATGCGTATGGGCGACAGAGTCGCCTTGCATGATGGCGACCTGAAAGCCAGCTATGACGGGTTTGCAGGGCACCTATACGTCTCTGCGCGTAACAAGGCACGGCCACTGGTGATCGACCGTGACAGGACCCCGCTCGCCGCGCAGGACGGCAGGCCGTATGCCGGATGCTACGTCAACGCCAACATAGAACTCTGGGCGCAGGACAACAACTACGGCAAGCGGATTAACGCCTCGCTGGGGGGCGTGCAGTTCTTGCGTGATGGTGAGGCGTTCGCTGGAGGCGGTGTGGCCAGCGTGGAGGACTTCGAGGACCTGAGCAACGTCGCCGAGCTGGAGGATGTTGAAGGAGCCATGCCGTGGGGGTGAATCGGATTCACACCACTGGCAGCACACGAAACGGCAGGGCCGAGAAACGCGCACCCTCCACCGGCTTGCATCGTAAGGACAACATCATGAATGCACCCTCTGAATTCCATCTCCAGTTTGAATCCCACGCCGTGCGTGTCCAGCTCGACGAACACAAGCGGCGATGGTTCAACGCCAATGACATTTGCGCGGCGTTGGAGTTGTTAAATCCGCGTGCTGCACTTGCTCAGCATGTGGATGCGGAGAACGTATCGAAACGCGCCGCCATCGACACTATCGGGCGGACCAAACACGTTAACTATCTTAATGAGTCAGGGGTGTACGCCTTGCTCATCGGCAGCACCAAAGAGGCGGCTAAACGCTTTAGACAGTGGCTCATCAGTGAAGCACTGCCCGCAGCCGCAGCTCGAAAAGCGGGCCAACACATTGTCCCGCTGCATCACGCGCCTTCCATCCCAAGCCCCTTCCAACCCACAGAGGACCACGCAATGAATGCAATCACCCCATTCCAATTTGAATCGCACGCCGTGCGTACCGTGGTTGATGATCACGGTGAAGTGTGGTTTGTCGGCAAAGACGTTGCCGATGTACTCGGTTACACCAACCATAACAAAGCTTTGGGCGATCATTGCAGGGGGGTGCCGAAGCGTTACCCCCTTCAGACGTCAGGCGGAGTTCAAGAAATCCGGATCATCTCCGAGCCTGACATGCTCCGCTTGATTGTGAGCAGCAAACTCCCTGCCGCAGAGCGGTTCGAGCGTTGGGTATTTGAGGAAGTCCTGCCCACCCTGCGCAAGACAGGCAACCGTCCCGCGCTTGACCACTCCACTCATTCCGCCAACGCAATCACTCCATTCCAATTTGAATCAAAAGATGTGCGTATTCAACTCGACGAGGCCAATGCGCCTTGGTTCAACGCCAACGATGTTTGTGCCGTTCTGGAGTTTGGTAATCCACATCAAGCCATTGAATCCCACGTGGATGTAGATGACCTCCAGAAGTTGGAGGTCACCGACGCGCTGGGGCGAACTCAACGCGTTAACCACATCAACGAATCCGGTTTGTACTCCCTGATCATGGGCAGCACAAAACCTGCGGCCAAGCGTTTTAAGCGTTGGGTGACGAGCGAAGTTCTGCCCACCCTGCGCAAGACAGGCACCTACTCCACACCAGGAGCACTGCCCACCTTGCCTGGGCCGACACAGGATCGCGTTGCCGCACTCCTGTTAATCGGCCAATTCGTTTCCAAAGTGACTGGCGTAAAACCAGGAATTGCTGCCGCCGCGACATTGGCCTGTATCAAAAGCAATACGAATTTAACGACCGAAGAAATACGCCGCGCATTGCCTGCGTTACAGGAACCGCTTTGCCTGCTCAACGCCACGCAACTAGGCAAGCAGCTGCATTGCTCGGCCAAGGCGGTGAACCAATTATTAGCCTCCAGTGGCCTGCAATTCCGTAATGAACGCGACGACTGGGAATTAACCGAAGCCGGTCGCGTATGGGGCGAAGCCATTCCGTACTCACGCAACGGGCATAGCAGCTACCAAATTCTCTGGAATCCGACGGTGGTTGACTCGCTGAAGGTCGCCGCCTGAGATGGCCACCGCGCAGCCACCCGCACCGATCCTATGGGGGGACCTAGAGACGTACTCCCCCGTCCCGATTGCCCATGGCGTGCATGCGTATGCCGAGCAAGCACAACTGTTGCTGTTTGCTTACGCCTTGGGTGAGGGGCCGGTGCAGGTGTGGGACTGCACCGCCACGGCAACGATGCCTGAGGAGCTGTCGGCTGCGCTGCACAACCCCGCGGTGCTGCTGTATTTCCACAACTCCCATTTTGACCGAACCGTACTACGCCATTGCGGCATCAGCATCCCCTTGGAGCGCTGGCGCGATTCAATGGCCCAGGCCTTGGCCCATGCGCTGCCTGGGGCGCTGGGTACGCTATGCGAGCTGCTGCGCGTTCCTGTGGAGCAAGCCAAGGCCAAGGACGGCAAACGGCTCGTTGCACTGTTTTGCAAACCACGCCCGACCCACTGCACGTTGCGCCGTGCCACACGTGACACCCATCCGACCGAATGGGCACAGTTTGTGGAGTACGCCAGGCGCGATGTGACGGCCATGCGGGACGTGGTGAAGCGCTTGCCGTCCCACAACTACACGGGGGCGGAGCTGGCGCTGTGGTTTCTGGACCAAACTATTAATGACCGAGGCGTTCTGGTCGATACGGACTTAGCGCAGGCCGCCATCGGCGCTGTGGAACGCGCCAAGCAAGCATTGGCCGAGCGCACCAGTGACCTCACAGCAGGAGTGGTGCAGGCGGCAACCCAGCGCGATGCACTGTTACACCACCTGAGCACCGCGCACGGCGTGGCGTTGCCGGACATGCAGCAACACACGGTAGAGCGTTGCCTTGACGATCCGCTGTTGCCAGAGACGGTGCGGGAACTGCTGTCCATCCGCAGGCAAGCCAGCACCACCAGCACCGCTAAGTATCAGGCGCTGCTGAACTGCACCAGCCGCGATGGCCGCCTGCGCGGCACGCTGCAATTCAACGGGGCCAGTCGCACCGGACGGTGGGCGGGGCGGCTGTTTCAGCCGCACAACCTGCCCCGCCCCACGCTCAGCCAAGAAGCGATCACGGTTGGCATTGATGCCATGAAAGCCGGTTGTGTGGATTTAGTATTTGACGATGTCATGGCGCTGACCAGCAGCGCGCTGCGCAGCTGTCTGATTGCACCAACCCATAAAAAGCTGGTCGTGGCCGATCTGTCCAACATTGAAGGCCGCGTATTGGCGTGGCTGGCCGGTGAAACCCCCAAGCTGCACGCGTTTGGTGAGTTTGATACCTGCCAAGGGGTGGATGGTACATGGCACAGCGGCGAGGCCATCACTCACGGCGCACTGCGCGGGGCACCGATCGCCTTGCAATGGAATGCCGAGCACGCGCCTATTCGCAAAGGGGACGACATTTACAAGCGCGCCTACGCCCATTCGTTCGGGATAGCGCCCCAGGCCGTGACCAAGCAGCAACGCCAAATCGGCAAAGTGCAGGAATTGGCCTTGGGGTATGGCGGCGGTGTCGGGGCCTTTGCCGCCTTTGCGGCCATGTATCACATTGATTTGGAGGCGATGGCCGCGCAGGCCGCCTTACCGCCGCTGCTACTTCAGGAGGCAACGGAACTGCTTGAATGGACCAAGGCCAACCACCGTCCCACCTTCGGCCTCTCAGATCGCGCATGGTTGGCCTGCGATGTGTTTAAGCGCGCATGGCGCAACGCGCATCCGGCCATTGCCGCGTTTTGGCAGGCGTTGCAGTGCGCAGTCACAGACGCCATCGGCCACCCCGAAACGGCGCACACCTGCTGCGGTATCACAGTGCAGTACAGCCGTGCATGGCTGCGTCTGCGTCTGCCGTCGGGGCGGGTGCTTTACTACGCCGCTCCCAGAGTCGATGAGCACGGCGCGCTGTCCTACATGGGCACGCATCCGGTAACGCGCAAATGGACGCGCATCACCACCTACGGCGGCAAGCTGGTCGAGAACATCACCCAAGCTGTCAGCCGCGACGTGTTGGCCGCCTGCATGCCTGCGATTGAAGCCGCCGGATACAGCATCGTGCTTACCGTGCACGACGAAATCATTACCGAAGCCGATGACAACGCCGCTTTCAATGCCGCGCACTTGGCCGCACTCATGGCCACACCGCCCCCCTGGGCACAAGGGTTGCCCTTAGCGGCGGAAGGCTTTGAAACCCACCGGTATAGGAAGCAATGATGACCATTCCCCGTGAGCGGACAATCGAACGTTATTTAGTGGCCCAGGTCAGGGCCAAGGGCGGTGAAATCCGCAAGGTGAAATGGGGGGGCCGCCACGGTGCGCCGGACCGTATCGCCATGCTGCCCAACGGGCGCACCCTGTGGGTGGAACTCAAAGCCCCAGGCCAGCAGTGCACACCGCATCAAGTCCGTGAGCATGAGCGCATGCGCGGCATGGGCCAGCGCGTGGTCGTGGTCGATTCCTTAAAAGGCGTGGATGAGGTGCTGGCGTGACTCAGAAAAACGCTTTGATGATCAGTGCAGTCACACCGCCTACGAGGGCCCCAAACATCCATTTAAGTAGCAGCATTTCGCCTTTTATTTCAACGAAGCGTTGGTCTACTTGGGCGAAGCGCTGGTCCATGTTTTTATCCAGCTGTGCAAAATCTTTAGCGATTTGTTCAAAGCGCTGGTCAACCTGCGCAAAGCGCTGGTCTATTTTCTCAAAGCGCTGGTCAACTTGCGCAAAGCGCGTATTCACCTGCGCAAAGCCTTCCTTCATATCGGCTTCAAGGCGCGCTAATGCCTTGCCGTTTTTAGATTCAGACTCAGCAAGGCCTTGTAAATTTATTTCTAGCACTTCGGCCAAGGCTTCGGCTTCGGCCTCTGCGTGGGCCGCGGGAACCCCTGCCGTTTTCAGCCGGTTCGCAAATTTAAGCGTATCGAACGCTACGGATGTCACACATAACCCCGCTTTAGCTCCATGTGGTGGCGAGTATAGCAGCGTGCCTCCCACCCATCCTGAAGTGCTGCACGGAGCGTTGGCATGAACCTGCGCCCCTACCAACACACCATCGTTGATTTCATCCTGACGCACCCACGCTGCAATCTGTTTGTGCCCATGGGTTTGGGGAAGACAGTAGCCACGCTGACGGCGTTAGATGTGCTTCTGGTGGTGGAAGACATTGCGCCTATTTTGGTGATTGCTCCGCTGCGCGTTGCGGCCACGACATGGCCGGATGAGGTGGCCAAGTTCCCCCATTTGCGCCATCTGCGGGTGTCCGTGGTCGTGGGTAGTGCGGCAGCACGTCGCCACGCCTTGGAGCAGGAGGCGGATATCTACTGCATTAATTACGACACTCTGAAATGGTTAGTGGAGTTTTACAAGGACCGTTGGCCGTTCCGTATGGTGGTCGCCGATGAGTGCTCCAAGTTGAAAGGGTTCCGGCTGCGGCAAGGAACACGGCGCGCCCGCGCACTGGCCACGCATGTGCATACCAAGGTGGAGCGCTACGTTGGGTTGACCGGCACGCCCGCGCCCAATGGGCTACAGGACCTGTGGGCGCTGATGTGGATGGTGGATCGTGGGGCACGGCTTGGGACGCATTTTAAAGCGTTTATCGATCGCTGGTTCCGTGCGATGCAGATCGGCAGTGATCCGCATGCGGTGCGCTTTGTGCCCACGCCACATGCATCTCAAGAGATTCAAGACAAGATACGCGATATCTGTTTATCACTTGATCCACATGCGTACTTCGATTTATGCCAGCCGATTGTCAATACGATTCGCGTTGCGTTGCCAGCACATGCGCAACGTCTGTACAAGGCGATGGAACAAGATATGTTCATCGCCTTGGAATGCGGTGCTGAAGTAGAAGCCTTTAACGCCGCCAGCAAGACAATTAAATGCCTGCAACTGGCCAATGGTGCGCTGTACACCGATGACACACGTCAGGCCTGGGAAGTCGTGCACGATGCGAAATTAGAGGCGCTGCACGACATTATCGAAGAAGCCGCCGGTATGCCGGTGTTGGTGGCGTATCACTTTAAAAGTGATGTCGCACGGTTGCAGCGTGCCTTCCCCAAGGGGCGTGCTTTGGACAAACACCCCGACACGATCCGCGATTGGAATGCGGGGAACATTCCCGTGCTATTTGCCCATCCGGCCAGTGCCGGTCATGGCTTAAATCTGCAAGACGGCGGAAATATTTTGGCCTTCTTTGGCCACTGGTGGGACCTGGAGCAGTACCAGCAGATCATCGAACGCATTGGGCCGACACGTCAGGCGCAAGCCGGACATAAGCGGCCTGTATTTATTCACCACATCGTGGCGGCGGGCACGGTGGATGAATTGGTGATGGCCCGCCGTGAATCTAAACGCGAAGTACAGGACCTGCTGCTGGAAGCGGTGAAACGCAGAGAAACAGGCAAACCACTCACATCACAAGGAGCCATAGCGTTATGAACAACCCATCAAATGAAAAGCATCAAGACACCCCACCACTCGAGTTATCCGATGAATGTGTGAGTCATTTTTCAGAACTTATTAAAGCGTTAGCTGCTTATAAGGAGATGAATGCAAAGAAGCAGGGGGAGGAAACCGAGCAGGAATCAGACAATGATTGAGACGCAAGCAAAACAACTACGAGACATGCCCCCAGCCGCTGGTTTATGTCTTTCTAGAAGTGAGGTTGCCGAGTTATGCGGTACTCCGCAACGCGCTCGCCAAGCCGCTTTTCTTAGGAAGAACGGCATTCGGCATTATCTGGATGCGCATGACTGGCCTGTCGTGCTGCGTGCTGCAATTGACGCGATGCCGCCTTCTGCGGTGGTTCGGCCTGTGTGGAAGTCTAATAAGGTCGCTTATGGGACGTAAGCCAATCAAAGCAGGCGCAATTCCGAGGTTTCGCGTGCGCCCTCAGAAGTCCGGCGTGGTGTATTACTACTACGATCATGGCGGCAAGCCACGCAAAGAGACGCCACTAGGACGCGACTACGGGTTAGCCATCAAGCGGTGGGCTGAGCTGGAGCATGCGCAGATCACTCCTGCGATTGCGGTGACGTTCCGCCATGTGGCCGAGCGTTACCGCGCTGAGGTGATCCCAACAAAGGCGTATAACACCCAGCGCATGCACCACGTATATTTAAACTATCTGTTGCAGTTTTTCGACGATCCCCCCGCGCCGTTTGAGTCAATTAAACCTGTGAATATCCGCCAGTATCTAGATTGGCGGCCTTTTAAGGTAAGCGCTAATCGCGAAGTAGCATTATTTTCGCATCTTTGGAATTGGGCGCGGAGTAAGGGAATTACTGATCTTCCTAACCCTTGTGGGGGTATCCGGCGTAATAAGGAGCGGGGGCGCGACGTGTATATAGATGATACGACGTACCGCGCTGTGTACCAGGCAGCGGACCAAACGCTCAGGGATGCGATGGACCTCGCCTATCTGACGGGGCAGCGTGTGAGTGATGTTGTGTCTATGGATGAGCGCCATATTGTTAATGGCGCTTTGGAGATTTGCCAAGCTAAAACGGGAGTGAAATTGGCGATTGCGATTACGGGTGAATTGGCAGTTTTAATAAAGCGTATTTTTGATCGCAAGCGGGGGATGAAGCTGCGTAGTACACGTTTGATTGTGGATGAAAAAGGCTTGGGGTTGAATTGGAAAAAATTAGCTTACAGGTTTAGGAAAGTACGCGCTGCCGCAGGGATCGCCAAGGAGGTATTTCAATTCCGCGATCTACGCGCCAAAGCGGCGACCGATAAGGCAGATTTGGCGGGCGATATACGCCAAGCGCAAGCACAGTTGGGCCATACCTCGGTGGTGATGACAGAGCACTACGTACGTAAACGCAAAGGAGCGAAGGTGACGCCTACGCGGTGAATTGCGGAGCGCTCCCAATATTGCGGAGCGGCTATAACCCTTTAATCGATTGATTCATTTATTTATTTAACAGGATAAGGGTTATTTCACGATGCATTATATGCATCTCCCTCCACTCAACTGCACCCCCTACAGCGTAGATCGAACAAATAGCACGGCTACAGCAAGATCGCTACAATAAAAATTATGAATTAAGCTGGAATGATTTATATGTCATTCGGAAACACTGACAGCAATGGATCATGCCATTCCTACCTTTTCATACTTTGCCCCTCAATCTGTCGCCCTGTCGCCCTTGAGGCGTCGCCTACTGTTAAGTAACAGTCTGGAAATGGATATGTTCTCTTGAGGAATGACCGACTCATGACAGATAACAGCAGCACCCACAACATACACCGCCAATCTGGCTGGCGCCGTGCCATACCGGTATTCATCAGTCTGCTCATTCTCGGCATGGCGTTACATGCGTTGTCTGGCCACTTTACTAATCATGGCTATCACCAGATCCGCTTAGCATTCAAAGCATTTACCACTTGGCAAATCGTACTGACCCTAGTACTTGGGCTGTGTAGCTACGCTTGCTTGGTAGGCTTCGATTGGATCGGTTTACAACGTACCGGCAAACGTCCACATCCTGCACGGGTGGCGATTACCGCCTTCCTCGCCCACACAATCGGCCAGACATTGGGCTTTGCCGCACTGACAGGTGGTGCAGTACGGTTACGTGGCTACAGCAAAGTGGGACTGAGCCTCATTGAAATCGGCCAAATAGTATTGATGAGCACCTTGGGCTTCATATTTGGTGCTTGGGTACTACTGGGCTTGGCATTAGCACTCGAACCCGCCACAGCGACACCAATACTGCCACTGGACACACTAGGGATCCGCAGCACAGGTATTGCCTTACTCGCCGCATTCCTAGTGATGTTGTGGCTTGTTAACAGCAACGGTCGAGAGTTCGGCATCGGTCGGCAACGCTTTTGGATACCGGATAGACGCACCGTGCTAGGCGTCACTGCACTCAGTATCGTCGAGTTAGGTCTAGCTTGCGCCGCATTCTATGTGCTATTGCCATCAGAAGCGAACACAAGCTTCTTCGGCTTCATCGGCCTATGGCTAGTTGCTGTTGTCGCCGGGTTGATATCCACAGTGCCGGCTGGACTGGGTGTCTTCGAATGGAGCATGCTCAAACTTCTGCCTCACACTCCGCCTAGCGTAGTACTGGCAGCAGCGTTGGCCTATCGCATTACCTATTACGTCTTGCCTACCCTCATTGCGCTGACGATGGCTGCAAGTAGCGGTCTGCGCCAACCAATGCGAGTCAGCGCCGGCACCGCAATTGCAATCTGGAACACCGTACGCCCCTGGATCCCCCAAATCATCGCACTAGCCGTTTTTGCAATCGGTACGATACTGCTGGTTGATGGCACCTTACCGACACCAAAATCACGACAAGAGGTCGCCCCCCTCCCCCTCATTGAGACTTCACATTTACTAGTCAGTCTCGGTGGCATTGTCCTATTACTCATTGGCCAAGGGCTGCAACGACGTAGCCACTCAGCTTGGCTGCTAGCCTTAGGCATCTGCATATTACTCCCACCACTGGCGCTGTTACGTGGTAGCCACTACTCGGTTTCACTGTGGGCTGGCTTGACCGCAGTAACACTTTGGATGGCGCGGCGCGAGTTTTACCGCCAGAGTGCCCTGCTCGACGAAGCTTGGTCGTGGCGCTGGTTGAGCAATATAGGCATCGTCATAGTAAGCACCTTCTGGCTAGTGTTCTTCGTCTATAGCCACGTTGAGTACAGCAACGACTTGTGGTGGGAATTTGCAACCTCTGGAAACGCGCCGCGCGCACTACGTGCATTGTTATTGATATGTGTTTGCCTCATCGTGTTCGGTATGGCGCGTTTACTGCATAACGCCCGGCGACCCTTCACACCAGCCAGTGAAGCTGAGTTGCAAGCCTTATTGCCGATACTTGCCAATAACAAAGACACAAAAGCCTGTCTGGCCATGACCGGGGATAAGGCGTTACTACACGACCCACAGAAACACAGCTTCATAATGATGCAGCGCTACGGCGGTTCACTGATCGCAATGGGTGACCCCATTGGGCCACCTGAAGCAGCGATCCAACTGATCTGGCGCTTCCGTGAAGTCGCTGACCGGCTTGGATTACGCCCAGTGTTCTATCAAGTCGGCGACAACTATTGGCAAAATTACTTGGATCTAGGCATGACTATGGTCAAGATTGGAGAAGAAGCAATCATTGACCTTGAAAAATTCAGCCTCGAAGGATCTGCTAACGCCGAAATGCGGCAAGCATTCAACAAAGGGAAACGACTGGGATTGCGTTTTCGTATTCTTTCGGAAGAAGAAGTCAGACCACTGATGGATAGGCTCCGTCAGATCTCTGACGAATGGCTGGAAGAAAAGGGCAGCGAAGAGAAAAGTTTTTCTCTAGGAAATTTCGATCCCATCTACCTATATCGCTTTCCAATCGCGGTAATTGAGCATGAAGCACAACAGAAAATCATCGCCTTTGCAAACATTTTAAAAGCACAACCAGGCAGCGAGCTATCAATAGACTTGATGCGATATAGCCAAGACGCACCTAATGGCACGATGGACTTTTTGTTCGTAACCATGTTCCTGTGGGGAAAAGAGCAAGGTTTCCAACGGTTTTCTTTAGGAATGGCACCACTATCAGGCTTAGCGCAACATCATTTAGCGGGGCGCTGGAATCGGTTCGCCAACCTAATCGCACGGCATGGCGAACGCTTCTACGGTTTCAGTGGTCTACGTCGCTTCAAAGCCAAATTCTCACCAAATTGGTGTCCCCGCTACTTAGCGGCACCTGGGGGTATGCACCTTTTTGCAGCATTACTTGATGTCACCAGGCTGATTTCCATCAGCCCCAAACGCCGCGAGGGCAATTGCGATCAAATTTAAAGTGTGCGGTGCACTTAACACCAATACAAACTTTTAGCCTAATCGCTCTGAATACAGATAACAGAGTGGCACACAAACAATGAAAAAAGAGCATTTATGCGCTTTTTTGTGAATCACAGATCTATTTACACAGAAATACTACGATACCGCTGAGAAAAATTTCTGAACCAATTATTTTTATTAACCGCTCTAAGCCCTGGCCCCATTGAAAGCTCAATCAAGTGAAGCAATATCAGCGAAACAATACACCCGCTTACTTACCTGTTATGAAGCAACACACTTCCGTATTGCGCATCTAACGAGACACCATCGTTTCCAATCAACAACCAACACTACAGCAAGAACAAGCCACCTCAACACTCATCACGTAAAAACCGTCCCATCGAAGCAACACCCAGTTGCTCCGACTCAAACTGTCCAGCAACATCAATGAAACCGCGCATAATTGCAATCTCACGCGGGGAACGATTTAACGCGTCACGACGCTCTGAATCAGCGCCAGCACGCAACAAACATTTCACTAAAAGCGGCAACCCATGTAGCGCAGCCAAATGAAGTGGACCAAAACCCCGTGTGTCTACCACGTCTAAAGTCTCCCCCTCTTCAAGGAGGCGCTCCACTCCAGCCAGTACCACTTGCTCATCACAAACCGCGCCTCGTTCAGCACGCGCACCAAGCAACAAGAGCAATGGAGTGATTTTACCGTCAGCAAGCTGTCCCGGATTCGCTCCAGCCAAAAGCAACGCATCCAACAACGCCAACAACCTCGTTTTATCGCGAGCACTAAAACCATATAACGCTGCACAATGAAGTGCAGCAAAACCCTGCACGTTACTGGCATGCACATCAGCACCAGCCGCAATCAAACGCATTACAATATCGGGGAAACCAAGCGCAGCGGCCAACATCAGTACCGTCATCTCCTCCGGAAAACGGTATTCAAGTGGAGCACCTGCGTCCAAAAGAGCAGGGATGATCTCGTTCTGACGCATGCTTACCGCTGCCGACAACGGCGTGGCGCCATTGTTGGCGGCACGCTGTAAATCGGCCCCACGCATCAACAACAGACGCACCACTTGCAAATGGCCGCCACCGGCAGCACGCAATAACGCAGTACACCCCTGCGTATCAACCGCATCTACAGGCAACCCCAAATCAAGCAAGCGACGAACCGCCTCCGTATCTCCCCTCATCGCTGCATCCGGAACATCCGCATGTCGTAATGGACGACGCGGCAGGGGCCAAATACGCCAGTCCAACCATGTAGCTAAATCACGCCTACTACTGGATAGGGCCATACCCAGCGAAGTCTGGCCGTCTGGAGTACGTGCATCCGGATTTGCACCATGCATCACCAAGAGCTTTAAAGCCGCTTCACGACCAAGGACCGTTGCTTGGTGCAACGCTGTCATACCGTAGCTGTCACGGACCTCACAATTCACGCCAGCTTCCAGTAAAGCCTGTTGCAAACGTAACCAGCCCAACCGCACTGTAAGCACCAACGGAGAATCGCCATCTGGTGAAGGCATCAACGGATCAGCACCATGCTCCAACAACTCGCAGGCAAACTGCTCCAGACTACGGGAGGCCGCATCACACTGCATACAGGAAGCCAACCACAGCCCCAACCCACCGGCACCAGCGGGCGATACACCATGACGCAAGAACACCTTCAGGACCGGTACTGCCTCAATACCAAGCGCCAATAATGAAAACATCGGCACGTTACCAGAGCTATTGGGCACCGTTGGTGAAGCTCCATGAGTGAGCAACCAATCCACCACATCGGGATTCAACGCAAAGTGTGGATCGTGCAGAAGCGTCCCCAGCTCCTCTGCACTACACAGCTCAATTAATTCCGACAAACTGCCAAAACTACCCAACTGTAGTCCATCACGCAGCAACGTCAGGGGGGGGCGATCCAGCACCCCACCGACACTGACAGGTTCACTGACGACCACCGGAAGAGGATAGTCAGGATCAAGCAGAGATACGATCGACCAGCACCCAACCTTGGCAGCAATGTCAACGGGACGGTGACCATGCTTATCCGCAACGACTGGCACGCCAATTTCGAGCAAACCCCGGATCAGCGGCAGAGTCACCCGCTCAGACAAGCAAGCCAAAAACACCGCATTACGGCCCTCACTATCAACAGCCAACCTGTCGGCCTTGTGAGACAACAAGCACTCCAACACTACAATGCGTGCCTGTCGGGCTGCCTCTAGCAAGGGCGTGCGTCCCGCCATATCGCGCACCTCCAGGTTGGCGGCAGCCTCCAGCAGCGCTTTGACAATCTCACTGTGGCCCGCTTCGGCAGCCTCATGGAGTGCAGTGCGACGTAAACGATCACGCGCATCTACCCGAGCCTTATGCTTCAGCAGCAACAGTACGCCGGTTGGATCATCCTCATCGGTACCAGCCGCAGCCAACAAAACCGGAGTGCCTCCAATCGGCTCTGTCTGGGCACCACGTTCAAGCAAGAATTTGGCCAAGCGCCAATTACCTACTTGACAAGCCGCAGCCAACGGCGACAACCCATCGCAGTTGAGCGCATCCAACTCAGCCGCCGCATCACGTAATAACGCCGCCACCCCAGGATCAGAACTGCGGGCGGCATGATGTAAGGGAGTATTACGATCAGCATCGACAACACGTGGATCAGCACCATTTGCCAGCAACGTCTGTACCGCCTCAGACCGACCATGCCAACTGTCACGAGTGGCCGCTAACAATGCTGTCATCCCTCGGTGTCGCTGGTTAACATCAACACGACGTACGATGAGCTCACGTAGCAAACGCAGGTCCGGCAAAATTGCAGCCAGCACCATCAGACTACGTTGATCACGTGCGTTTTCGAATGGCAGTGCATGTGGATCAGCACCGGCCTCAAGCAATTGCAACGCACGATCAACACGGCCAGTGCGGGCTGCTTCATACAAATCCGCCACAAGTCGGTCACTTGGGATCGGTGGCACCGTCTCTGGGGTGGCCGTCACCTCGGGCAACGGCTCTCTTGGCGTTGGCGGCTCCACCCTTGCTGTCAACCCACGCGATTGAACACGTTGCAACAGCACATGCACCGCCGGTGCCAACAACGCAGCAACAACAGCTAATACCCAACGCAGGGATAGTGTGAGCAACCCAGGCCAAGCCAGCGCCACCGCTACTGAACCGATCATCAGGACCAGCACTGCGATACCCAGACCCGACCAGGATGCCAAATTATGACTTGGAAAAACGTACCAGCTGCTGCGAAACGTACACGGCCCACGCTCTATCTGCGGCCATAATGGCCAAGTACGCCACAGTACCAGCAGACTGACGCTGACAGCAGCACTCAACACCAATGCCCCCTCAAGACTACCGCTATTGCACAACACCGCCAGTGGCCACAACGCAGGCAACACCACTACAGTCAAACCAGCAGCCCACAGCACAGCAAGCAGCAGCCATTGCCGCCACAGCTCACGCAGTGAATGAGGCAGTGGGCGTGTACCACGTAACCAGGAAACACCCAATGCCAGCATCGGTTGCACTCCCCATAACGCCAGCACGGCCACGCCCCCAAAACCGGCAAGCAGATGCAGTAGCACTGCCAGAGACAGCACCAACACAGACAATTTCAGCGGTGTACGCACGCGTAAAATCTCAATCATCTCCCAACCTATCGACTGATCGAAACAAACACAGCGGCAATAGAAAATAGCATTCAGTCAGTTGGTCCTGTACTTTCATGCGAACGCTGTGCGCCAAGCACGCATCAGAGATCAATGTGACCTCAAGTACGAACGTGAACATTAGAAGCTGCAAACGCGCCATATCTGACGATATAGCAAACGTAATCAGACAAATACACTCAAGTCTCCCGGTTGCGGTAAACCTTATGAACAAATCATGCATGCGGATGTAGCTACACAGAAGTCTGAATTTGAATGAAATTGTGGCGGAAATCACCAGTGAATCCCAGAAGTACCACGCCTTAATATTGCAACCAACTGACAGTCTGGCTTGATAGCATCAATATACTAATTAAATATTCACGCCCAACGAATCTGTTCGAATGAGTTCATTGCAAACTTCAGCACGTATGCCTCCTATCGCTATCACCGCCTTCACCGCTACCACTGCGGTAGGTCATGGGCAAGCCGCACTGAATGAAGCACTACGCACACGTCGTAGTGGGCTACGCCGCAATGATTTTGGCGTACATCCACTTAAGTGCTGGATCGGGGACGTGGGGGAGTTGGAAACCATGACCCTCCCTCAAGCATTGCATCCCTGGGAGTGCCGCAACAACCGGCTGGCTTGGCTGGCACTGCAGCAAGATAACTTTTCCGAAGCAGTTGCAAACGCACGAACACGGCATGGAAAAACACAGATGGCGGTGATCATGGGCACCTCAACATCCAGCATCGGCGCAAGTGAAGAGGCGTATACCCGACTGGAATACGATGCCGAGGGCGCACGCTTCCCAGACGATCTGCAAAGAGCCGTCATCCACTCTCCGCATTCACTAGGCAACTTTGTACAACACGCCACGGACCTGTGCGGTCCCTGCGTTACCGTAGCGACCGCCTGCTCCTCTAGCGCCAAAGTATTCGCACAAGCAGCACGCCTAATTACCTCAGGCGTAGTGAGCGCCGCCCTAGTTGGTGGTGTGGACACCCTATGTGGCAGTGTGCTGTTTGGCTTCAACGCACTTCAATTAGTTTCACCAGAACCATGCCGTCCGTTTGATGTACATCGGGCCGGTCTGTCACTCGGTGAAGCAGGAGGCTTTGCACTACTGGAAAGACTCGACCTAGCACCCGATGCGGATCTGTTGCTGTGTGGTTACGGCGAATCCAGCGATGCCCACCATATGTCCGCACCACACCCTGAAGGATTAGGAGCCCGCATGGCCATGCAAGAAGCACTGGCCAGAGCCAACGTAGATGCCAGTGAAGTTGGCTATCTGAATTTGCATGGCACCGCCAGTCCTGCCAACGACAGCATTGAAGCTGTGGCAATAGCCGCACTGTTCCCACCGACATTGCATGCCAGTTCGACCAAAGCCTGGACCGGCCACACCCTCGGTGCTTCTGGCATCGTTGAATCGACCATTGCACTCTTGGCTTTGCGAGGGAACATCCTGCCAGGCACCATGAATAGCGAACAGCTTGACCCAGTATGCGGACCGCAGATCCGTTGCGAAAACGCACACACACCAATCCTGTACGCGATGAATAACTCTTTCGGTTTCGGAGGTAATAATTGCGCGTTGTTATTCAAAAGAGCGGACGCATGAGCGTGCTAAGCGCCACTGTCGAAGGGATCGGCTTTTGGTACAACAGACTCCCCAGCTGGGCAGCCGCATGCCGCTTTGTTGCTGGTGCTGCACCGCAGTCGGCTTCAGCCTGCCCTACCCCGCAACTACTGGCCGCTAACGAGCGCCGACGTGCATCGAACACCGTTGCCGTATCCCTAGAAGTGGCACTGGCCGCCTGCATTGATGCTGAGTACGATCCGGCACAACTGCCATCCGTGTTCACCTCCACCTATGGCGACCAAGAAATCGCTGACTATATGTGCAAAACGCTGGCCAAGGAGCCGATTGCCGTATCGCCAACCAAGTTCCACAATTCCGTACATAACTCCGCTGCCGCGTATTGGACCATTGGTACACATGCCCTGACACCCACTACTGCACTCAGCGCCGGCCAAGCCAGCTTTGCCCAAGGCTTGCTGGAAGGACTCGTACAACTGGCAATGGGTACCAAAGCAGTGCTTGTGGTCGGCTACGATAGCTACGCGGTGGGACCTTTCAGTAGGGTATTGTGCAGTCATGGCCTATTAGCAGGTGCCTTGGTATTGAGTAACGCATCCCGTCCAGACCGGATACGATTACGAGCGCACTTAGGCAATGGCGATCCTCCTACGGAAACCGGACCACTGGCACGACATGCCGCAACTAACGCGATGGCCCCAATGTTACCGTTGTTCGATGCACTGGCCAGCATAGATACAAAAACGGCGCTGTACGCCGGCACAAATCAGCTGTTACATGTGGAATTACTGCGTTGAATAAGATAGTACTGACCGCAGATACCACTGCAATCATCATCCCAGCGCTGAATGAAGCACTCAGCATCCGCAAAGTCATCACCGACGCACTCGCGTATTGTCCACACGTGATCGTAGTCGATGATGGCTCAGACGATGGCACCGCTAACTGCATCTCCGATCTGCCGATCATCCTGATACGACACCCACAACGCCGTGGTAAAGGTGCAGCACTGCGCAGTGGCTTCGCCGCAGCCACCCAACTGGGCGTACAAGGAGTAATCACCATGGATGGCGACGGCCAACATAGTGCTGCCGACTTCCCCCGCCTACTAGCCGCAGCTAACTATCATCCTGGTTGTGTGATCATCGGTGCACGACTACGCAAGCGCTCCGAACAACCATGGATCCGACGCATAGGTAATCACTTCGGCGATTGGGGGATTAGCTGGGGTTGCGGCTGTCGCATTGTCGACACTCAAAGCGGGCAGCGCTTCTATCCAGCCTCTGTATTTACCCTGCCCGATGTATCCGGAGAAGACTTCGTATTCGAGGCACAATTGTTGATCTCAGCTGCACGCCAAGCTGGCGCACGTATGATTGCTGTGCCAATAGAAGCGCGTTACAGCACTCCCCATTCGCCGAATATCTTTCGCAAAAGTCATTTTCGAATGGTACGCGACTTTTGGAAAATCACCTCTCACGTTGCCATACAAATTTGGCGTTACGGTCATGTAATCCAAGAGTATCGGCGCACGCAAGCGCATCCGGTCGTTATCGATAATCCAGATGAAAGGATGCAGGCTGATCACGGATTACATATTCGTAATGCAGAAAGCTAACACACGTCAATCCGTGCTCAATAGCAGATGAAACCATGTGTGCATATTGACATTGGAAAGGTGCACACATCCTATAAAAACGCAGGGAAGTTCAACCATCCCCAATCCAGAACATACAAATATTGACCTCAGCATATTCAGACCTGTTCGAGCACACCCTTTTAGCACAGTGATTTCTATTGCTGATTTGTCTCCCTGATAAGCCTCACAACGTCCATCAATGAATATCTTTCTGGAAATTACATCGTTCTTTGTCAGAGTCAGACAAACGCTTTCTTGCGGTCGTATGCTAACGCCACACTCCACATACACAGCGGCACCACAAGCACAAACCAAGCACACATTGTTGGCTTTGCTCATCTTCATCAATACGTACAACCAGTAATTCAACGATCCAAACCGCTTGAGCAACCGTGATTTGCCACCTTCCAGCACAGCAGGGTGCTTGCTCAGGGGATAGAGAAAAGATACGGGCTGTGCACGCATCTTCCATAATGAAATGGTCCTTACTGTTCCACCTACCACAAGATTTTCTAATAGAAAGCGATGCTGGGTGCATCCGCTGCGAGTCGCTGGCACTGACTGTTGCACCGCAGCATAGTAAGTAATAACCACACAATGCCGTATCACTAGTTAACGCCGACGCAGCCACACACCCAGACACTGGAAGAAAGCATGACTCCAGATCGCAAGCCAGACCCCTAAACGTACCGGTAACCCGCGCTGCGGCGCTTCGAACTTACAGAAGTACCGCCATAGCCCACAATGTTTATGCCACTCGACGAAAAAAGGCCGCGAACGACTGGAAACACCACGCAGATGTACTACCTGCAATGTATTGACCACCGCGACAGTAGCACCAACCTGGCGCGCACGTCGGCACAAGTCCAAGTCCTCGGCATGCAATCGATACCCCACATCCCAGCCACCAAGACGCTCAAACAGCAAACGCGACATCAACATCAATGCACCGGACAATGCCGGTACCAGTTGCAGTGACTGAGTCGGATCAGCAGGGATTGCCAGTTGTGTCCCGCGTCGCGGATTGCGCAGCATCGCCGCAAAATCGGGATCACGTCGGCGTACTGCAGGATCCGGATACCCATGTTCATCGACCTGCTCCACGCCTAGCAACGCTGGGACATACACCTCAGCATATGCACGTAGCTGTGCCAAGATCTCCGGCTCAACCATCAGATCCGGATTGACAAAAACCAACCATGGGGCACTGACATCAGCAGCACCTTGGTTACAAGCGGCAGCAAACCCAGGATTATCGAGGTTGGCAACAAAACGTACACGTGGGTCGGCCAAAGCATGGCACTGCACAATATTCAAAGTCTCATCGTGCGAGCCATTATCGACCACACAAATCTCGGCTACATCCTTAGCAGCGCGCAAGCGCGCCAAACAAACATCAATGGTGCTGCCACTCTGGAAGGTGACCACTACCGCAGCCATGAAATGTTTCTCCATCAGCGCATTATCCTCGCCCGAATGGCCTGCTGAGTCATCCATGCATAACCTTCAATTAAAAATGGTTGCCGACATTTGCGACGTTAGATCACGCATGGTCATTCTGAAATAGGTTCCGCAATTTAAAAGCAATCACACCAATGATAAACAACCGAAATATCCTATAACCCGCATCATATTATTGACGCATGAACTACCTACTGTTCCGAACCACAACATGAAGCCGATCAGGAGACGAACAGATCAAGGCACGTTTAATCACACCAAATAAACTTAACTGTAAAAGCACAGCATCAGCAACAACATCATCTGGCACATCAGTGATATTTATCGCTTGCTATCTCACCCTGCCAATACATCACCAACTACCGAACCTTCCAGAGCAAGCAGACAACAGATGTCATACGCCTCTCCTTTGATCACCATCAACTGCATCAATTGGCTGGGACCACTGCCACTCTGGAGGCAAAGAACACACAGTGGTTGAACACTGCCGATCCCAGCTCGCCCCTGACCTTGCAAGAGATGCTCTTTACCGGACTGCGAAGCTGCCATCTTTGCTTACTTCGTTCACGCGCGACACACAATATGTCGATACTTTTGAATGCAAACAGAAACTTTAATTAGACAAATCTAAAGGTGCTCGACACCATCTTATATGCCGCTGCGTCCTGCCACTCTCAGAAAATCCGATGACGGGTGGAACGCACATGTATTAAACGCCATGTATTACTTTCTCACAGCAAATGAACAGACAATCATATGGCTATCACCTTCTTTACTATCTCCTGAGCAAGTACAAGCAATCAATAAAGTACAGGAAAACCCCGAGTCGAGTGGCTAAGCGACTCAGGCCGTCGGTCTGATTGTGAATCGCTTAATAAGCCATATCAGAAAGAATGGATGTATTCAACAACACGCATCCAATAACACGGCGCTAAAACTGAGTGCTTGCAGTGGTACAATTTTTTCCTACTACTTCTTTAGAGAAAATCTGTATCGAAAACACGTTAGCGCTACGTAAAAAAACATCTATCTTCCAAATTGCTGCGCTTACTTAGAACATTCAGCACCAACAGCAACTGCAAAAATCACATAGGCTTTACAGCAAAAAGCACTTGATAACTGCACACCACCACTGTGATGCGTGCGCTATACTGCGCGCCGAATAGGATTCTTCCATTCGTCGTCTATGCAAGGGGCAAAGAACATATGGATATTGCTGAACTGTTAGCGTTTTCAGTCAAAAACAATGCTTCGGACCTGCACCTGTCAGCAGGCCTGCCACCAATGATCAGGGTGGACGGCGATGTACGCCGTATCAATATCCCCGCATTCGACCATAAGCAGGTGCAATCGCTAATTTACGACATCATGTCGGATAAGCAACGACGCGACTATGAGGAAGCCCTGGAGACGGATTTTTCGTTCGAAATCCCTTCACTCTCCCGCTTCCGTGTCAATGCATTCAACCAAGAGCGTGGTGCTGGTGCCGTGTTTCGCACCATTCCCAATAAGGTGATGACATTGGACGAACTCGGCTGTTTGCCGGTGTTCCGCAAACTCATTGAAGAACCGCAGGGGTTGATTCTGGTGACTGGGCCGACTGGCTCTGGAAAATCGACCACCCTCGCAGCCATGATCGACCATATCAACAAAAATGCTCACGGGCATATTCTCACGATAGAGGACCCGATTGAGTTCGTTCACACCTCACAGAAGTGCTTGATTAACCAACGTGAGGTACATCGCGATACTCACGACTTCAACAAAGCACTCAGCTCAGCACTGCGCGAAGATCCAGACATCATCTTGATTGGAGAATTGCGTGACCTAGAAACGATCCGTCTAGCACTGACTGCAGCCGAAACTGGCCACTTGGTATTTGGCACCCTGCACACCAATTCAGCAGCTAAAAGTATTAACCGCATCATCGACGTGTTTCCCGCTGCTGAAAAACCGATGGTCCGCTCTATGCTTTCCGAATCGCTCTGCGGGATCATCTCGCAAATGTTGTTGAAAAAAGTTGGTGGTGGACGTACCGCAGCCTGGGAAATTATGGTTGGCACCCCCGCAATCCGAAATTTGATCCGTGAGGATAAAGTCGCACAGATGTATTCATCCATCCAAACTGGCCAGCAATATGGCATGCAGACCCTTGACCAGCATTTACAGGATCTCATCAAACGCAACCTGATCACACGACAGCAAGCACGTGAATACGCCAAGGATAAAGCGAATTTTTGATTAAATACCGCACTATCACACATAAGATACAAACTAAGCAGTTCCCCCTTCAAAACGCCCTAGTGGCGCCCTAGTACAGTGGACATTGAAAGCTGGAGACACACCGCAACATGGAGCGCCTGCTCCTCTCCAGCTATCGGCATAGCAGCAAAGGAGCAACACCCGATGACTACCATCGATTTCACATCCTTACTTAAGCTGATGGCGCACCAAAAAGCGTCGGATTTATTTATTACCTGTGGAATGCCGCCTTCAATGAAGATTCACGGCAATATCACTCCAATCACACAAGTACCGCTGACTTCAGAGCAAAGCCGTGACATAGTCTTCAATATCATGAGTGAAGCGCAGCGCGAGGAATTCGAGAAGGTCCACGAATGCAACTTCGCAATTGACATCACCAGCATTGGTCGCTTCCGTGTCAACGCTTTCTATCAGCGTAACCAAATTGGTATGGTGTTACGCAGAATCGAGATGTCTATTCCCACCTTCGAAAAACTGAAGCTCCCGCAGGTCGCTAAGGAGCTCGTCATGGAGAAGCGCGGCATCATCATCATCGTTGGTGCTACGGGTAGTGGTAAATCGACCTCAATGGCATCAATGATCAACCACCGTAATCACAACTCAACAGGACATATCGTCACTATCGAAGATCCCATTGAGTTTATTCACAAGCACGAGAAATGCATCATCACCCAACGCGAAATAGGTACCGATACCGACAGTTGGGAAAATGCCTTGAAAAATACCCTACGCCAAGCCCCAGATGTGATTGTGATTGGTGAAGTGCGTACTCAAGAGACAATGGATCATGCCATCTCGTTCTCCGAAACCGGCCATCTGGTCATGTGTACCCTACATGCCAACAACGCCAATCAAGCAATAGACCGCATTATTAACTTCTTCCCGGAAGAGCGGCGCAGCCAATTACTGATGGATCTGTCGCTGAATCTAAAAGGCATCATCGCTCAACAATTGATCCCATCTGCGGATGGTAAAGAGCGCTGTTTAGCAGCGGAAGTTTTGCGCGACAGTCGATTAGTACAGGACTACATACGCGTAGGCGAGATCCATAAGCTCAAAGAAGTCATGCAAAACCACAATGATCTTGGAATGACGACATTCGATCAAAGTCTAGTCGAACTCTATCATAGCGGAGCCATTAACTATAAAGAGGCACTACGCCATGCTGATTCGCAGAACGAGGTACGCCTGCGTATTAAACTCTCCGATGGGAAAGACGCTAAAACTCTGAGTCAAGGATTCGATGGAATAGAAATTGCAGAAATGTCATAAATCTATTATGAGGTTATATAATCAATAGTGATGATTAATACCTTCATAATAACCACCCGCCGACGATGCAATTAGAGTGACACACCTAGATATCTATCCAGACCGCACGCTTCGCACATGCGATGCCGTTACACTTAAGCAAGATGCGTGAGTCATTGCTTGACAAAGTGACCCTAAACTCCTGCTCCACTGCTCCAGCGATGAATGGTGTCTTAATAAACGTTTTGATTTCAACCAAACTTCAATCTAATAAAGCAAGGTGCAGGCCACACACATTCCTTTATAAGGGCTGCGCTTTAAATTTAATTAGAGATTTACCCAGGAATAACACTACATATAAAAATAGAAAGTGTCAGATCTTAGTATGGCTCACTTCACTACTCACATATTTTTTAATTGCTTTTACGTTATGCACTGCATGATGAAGCAAATGCAACGGGAATACGGCAATCGCTGACCTTTGCATCAAAATAGAAATCCTGAGTTCAATGACATTCCAAGAAGCTCTATTCACGTCTAGCGCCTCGAACACGGACTGTGCCCTGCACTGGCACACTTACATTAGCTACTTCGCCCTCTTTCTCTGGAATCCAGTACAGCGAGCCAATCCTTTATGTCATTCAGCGGGCAACCACACCTACGGAGTGGTTGCCCGCATACGATAGAAAACCAAAAAACCCCTTGCTTTCACATCACTCATAGTTGCTCAACGCCAGCGACAATAAGGCCTTTGCTTGCTCACGTAGTGCAGGTGGCTCAACAATCTCTGCATCCGAACCATAATGCAACACGTCCATCAACAGCTCGCGCGAGATGCTGTACGGCACCTGCAATTCATAGCGACCATCGACAAGAAAACGCCCCCGCTGTTTAACATGCCAGTATTCGTCAGCGACCCAACGTGCCGCTTTGGAGCTAAACACGATTGTCGCCCAGCCTTTGGGTAACCCTGAGAAAATACCGTAACTACCCGATGACTGCTCCTCTAGATCGCTATCGGGTAGATCATGTGCCTGCACGTCAATAATCCGAGCACGATAGATCCTGTCTACAGCGAAACTGCGTACTCCCTGACGACCATGATCCCAAGCGTCGAGGTACCAATTACCGCGGTAGTGGGTCATGCATTGTGGCGAGACAACACGATTACTTGCTTCGTCAGTAGAACGCGCACGATAGTAAAAGCCAAGCTGCTTACGCTCAAGCACCGCAGAAGCAACGATACGGAAACTTACTTGGTTCAACTTACGATTTCGGTGTGAGATCACGCGTACACGCCCCACTTGCCAAGGTGGCATACCAGGCTGAGCAGCCAACAAATTTTCAATGTGCTGTTGCAGCGGTAACAGCATGGAAGATACAAGACCATCCATAGATGCAGATACCAACTGTTGTTGCATCGCCAGCAACGCGTACAACTCCTCCGAATTGAACCATACCCCCGGTAACTCAAACTGGTTACCCTCACTCAAGAGATAAAAAAACCCCGTCTCTCCATCCCCCTCAATCGGGGCCATTAGCACATTACGCATGAAGGCCACATCATGATAGATCGTCTCAGCAGAGCAACCCAATTCATCCTGAAAGCGCAACACGCCAATTGGACAAGACACCGACTTCAATAAACAGTGCATGACACCGATACGTTGATAAAGATCCATATAGAAATTATGTCCGAGTGGCCAAACGATGAACACATAACATCTTTCTCAAAAAACGTGCCGCTAGGAGTAGTATCGAAATGCTGATTCTCACTCCAAAAAGCTATTTTAAATAGCAATGATTTAACTGCTAATAATGAGCTTCACGTTAACGGCTACCGCTTCTATTCCTATCACCAAACGTTGTTATTTGAACCATACCAACCAAGAAAACACATCCCCCTGGACTGCAATGGGTCAACTCGGACTAGCGCTATTGTTATGGGCACAAACCAGGACCACTCCCACTCTTTTATCCCTTGGCAGCAAAAACACTACATCAACCCATCTAATGCAATGCGCTGCTCTCATGCTCTGTACAATACTGACGCTAAGAGCATCATGACCGATCTAATCAGCGCTGTATCTCCTGTCTATCAGAGCTCGCAGCGCATTGCCGCCAGTGCAGCATCATTAACTTTAGCCGGAAGCGCCAAGCAATTCTGGCTCCTTCACCATCCCCTTTTACTATCAAGCCTCATGCCGATGATGGGTACACTATCCTGTCTATAATTTCCCTAATCAGCTTGTATACATTTCAACGCACTTTCACGGCAGATTTGGTGGCTGACAACCACAGCCATGAGCATCAGGCACCGCTTACACTGGCAAGCTATTAAGAATTCAAGACAAGGGCAAAGCGCATAAAAATTAAACACACTACAGGCTCTAAATATTTTCTAAGCGTCGCTCCCCAAAGCTGAGTAAGAATCTTTTATTTAATGTAACAATGAGCGATGGCTGATACATCCGCTTTTATAACCAATATGTTTAATAAGTCCAATCGATCCAGGCCCAGAGAAGCATCTATGTCCCGCCCATCATTCTCCATACTTCCTTTATTGCTATGCACCTCCGCCACATCGGCTCAAACTAGCAATGCATCGCTGATCCCAAACAACCCAAGCGATCCTGCTGCGGTAGTAGTGCAATCACCATGGGCCGGCAGCAGCGGTGAATTGGGCTTTTCTTCCTCGCGTGGTAACAGTACCGCAGAAAACCTTAACGGGCGCCTGAAAGCACGCTACAACGAAGGAGACTGGATCCACTCATTAGACTTATTTGCTAATCGTTCCATTTCAAATTATACCGAGACCGCTGAAGACGGCAGCGTCCATCGTTACCGCCAAACGACCGTTGAGCGCTATACAGGTGCTGTTGGCACAGCATTACAGTTGGGCGAATTTCGCCAACTCACCGCCACAGGTCGGCACGAGCGTGACAGATTCGCGACCTACGACCGTTTGACAACCTTCGGCATCGGCTATGGAACACGCCTGATCAACGGAAACCGTTTCTCGCTGGACACACAAGTCGGACCAGGCATACGTCGCGCTCACAACGCCTATCTGGCACGGACAGAAATCGGACCAATTGGCCGTGGCTTACTCGACATGAAATACCACATCACCGATAACACCGATCTCATCAACAACCTGCTGATCGAAGTCGGCGCCTACAACAATTACATGCAAAACGACCTAGGCGTACAAGTCGCAATGAGCCAACGCTTCGCGTTCAAAGCAGCTTGGCAACTACGCCACAATAGCGAAGTCAATGAAAACGATAAAAAAACAAACACATTGACCACAGTGAACTTGGTCTACAGTTTCAAATAATCATCATCTTGCTGTGGGTGGTATCTACACAGCATGTTTAGTCTCAAAGGATCCTATGCAGTGGCGGCTAGCAACTCAGCCGCACCAGCATCCAACAAGCACTGTGCGACTGCCCTGCCGAGCATATCGCCCTCATCCTTTGCCGAACACAGCTCCGCACGCACGAGACGACCATCGGCAACACAACCCACCAAGCCCTGTAATCGCATACCACCAACTTCGTAGGATGCATAAGCCCCCACTGGCACATGGCAGCTACCATGAAGAGCACGATTCATCGTACGCTCAGCAATCACGCATTTGCGCGTTGGCAGATCGTCAAGACCAGCCAACAACGTACCGATCCGAGCATCCTCGGTCAGTGACTCCACCGCAATCGCCCCCTGACCTGGCGCAGGTAACCATTCTGGCGGTGCTAGCCGAGCCGTCATGCGTTGCTCCAATCCTAGCCGACGTAACCCCGCACAAGCCAGCACGATCGCATCGTAATCTCCGTTATCAAGCTTCGCCAAGCGCGTGTTAACGTTACCCCGCAAGTCAAACAACCGCAGGTCAGGCCGATAAAAGCGTAACTGGGCTTGTCGGCGCAGCGAAGAAGTCGCCACACGCGCCCCAATTGGGAGTGACTCTAGCGAAAGGTAGACATTAGAAATCAGCGCATCGGCCGGGTCATCACGACTCAAAACAGCCGCAAGCATAAATGGGGGCTCCAAATCCATAGGCACATCTTTCAGCGAATGCACCGCGCAATCAGCATCACCACGTAACATCGCCAGTTCCAGCTCCTTGAGAAACAGCCCTTTACCACCAATTGCAGCCAGGGAGCGATCCAGGATCTCATCGCCACGAGTGCTCATCGGCACCAACACCACATCTAAATCAGGGCACAGCATACGTAAACGCGCAGCGACATACTCGCTTTGCCACATAGCAAGTAAACTTTTGCGAGTAGCAATACGAAGTAAAGGCATCGTGGTATTACCAGCGACCTGTCAAAACAGCCGACAGACGCAACTGATCACACAGCAAAGGGACACAACGCCGACTCACGGCTAACGGTGTAACAACATTGCGAAGCACTGCCTGTACCTGTCCATCGCTACAACGACGCAACTCGGTCAGTTCGGCACGCGCAATCAAACAATTGCGATGTATACGTACAAACCTGTCACTAAACTCCTTTTCCAACGATTTCAACGATTCCTCAATCAAATCCTCCCCCTGCTCGTGACAGATCACAACGTACTTCTCATCTGCTTGTAGATAACGCACCTGATCCAAAGGAATCAATCGCAATCCGCCGCGGATACGCACGCACAAATGAGTACGTGGTGTCTCATCACACGAGGTCTGGGGTTCACGTAAACGTCCAGCCACGAAGGTTTGCACTCGTTTCAATGCCGCATGAAGCCGTTCCGCACGCACTGGCTTCATCAGGTAATCAATCGCCTCCACATCAAATGCCGACAATGCGTGATCACCATAAGCAGTGCAAAACACAACCGCTGGACAAGCAGGTAAATAACGTAAATAACGTGCTGTTTCCAAACCATCAATGCCAGGCATAGCAATGTCCATCAGGACCAAATCAGGATTCAGACGCTGACAATCATGTAATACCTGCTCGCCATTTTCAGCCTCAGCCACAACCTCTAAATGTTGCATTTGTGCTTGCAGCAACACACGCAGCCGCTCACGCGCAAGCGGCTCATCATCGGCAATCAATATACGCAGCAAACTGAAAACCTCCCAATCAACCCTATCATATCAACGGCAATACGATATCGCAGGAATAGTAACCTCCACTCCAAAACCCCGTCATTCGAGCATCAGGACCAAAGCGGTAACCAAGACGATGCGCAATGCTGGCCTGTGCATGCCCTGCTCCTGCAGCCAGCCGCTGTGGAGACGGTGCCGGATTCACAATACGGATATATAAACGCTGCGCTTCGCAACATATGCTTACCTCCACACAGCCACCGGAAGGTAACTGGGAAATGCCATGCAAAATGGCGTTTTCCAATAACGGTTGCAACACCAAACGCGGCAACGGTAACTGCCATGGCAGCGGCTCAAAACGTTTCCAACGTACCTGCAATCGGTCACCCAAACGTAATGATTCAATCGCAAGATAACGCTCGGCCAATTCGCACTCTTCACGCAAATTAGACTCGCGCTCCCCCGCATCAAGAGCAGCACGGAACAGATCGCACAAATCTAATACTGCCTGCTCCGCAATTTCCGGATCACGGCGCAGCAAGCAAGCAATCAGATTCATGCTATTAAAAAGAAAATGGGGGCGGATGCGTGCCTGTAAGGCATTCACCTCTGCACGGGCATGCGCCTGTAGTTGGGCAACCCAACGATCATTGACATAAAAATAGTGGAGCACCAAAACTGTGATCAGTAGTGTGATGGCGCTACATCCCAAGGTATAACGCCAAAATCCTACCTCAGGCGCGATAGGCCGCTGACCAAGGGAAACATACAACACATGCATAACACCAGTTCCCAACATGGTTACTGTACTGACCACCATCAACACCGCGAACTTACCCAACATCGGAGAAAGACGTAACAGTAACGGACGCAAGACACATAAGAGCACGCCAATCACCAACGCTAACCACATTGCCATACCGCTTGCTGACAGGAAACGAGAGACAGACCACACGCTGCCCCGATCAGGCACCAACATCGCAACCACAACAACAAGTTCAGCCAATCCTAGCAATACCACAATGCGTGGGACCCGGCACATCTCCGGCAACCAAGACGGACGCAACATCAATGATTGCGGCACAAAAGCAGCTCAGTTAAGAAGAAATCGCAAAACGGCGCTCTAACCAGTCTCCCAAGGCCTGGATCTCCTCTTGGCAAACCTGATGCGCCATCGTGTAGGTATACCATTCCACAGCGAAACCTAGCTTACGCAACACCTCAGCAGCACACTGACCATGTACCAGTGGCACCACTGGATCGGAATGTCCGTGGGCAATAAAAAACTGTTGCGCATTGCTGCCTGAAAGCAACCCTGTAGTGGTAGTGACAACGTTAGGATCCGGTAGATACGTAGACAATGCAATCAAGCCTGCTAAGTAGGCCTTACAACGCAAACCGATACTGAGCACCACCGCTCCTCCCTGCGAAAATCCGGCAAGAAACAAGCGTTCAGACGCAATGCCACGCTGCTGCTCGCGCATCATCAATGCCTGGACCTGCGCAACTGCAGCTTCAATCCCAGTCTGGTCGGCACGTTGATTGAAATCAAAACTGACAAGATCGTACCAAGCACGCATCGGTACACCGTTATTAATCGTGATCGGCCTCACCGGAGCATGCGGAAACACAAAACGCAAAGCTGGCCAGTGTGGACGCACCAACTCTGGAATGATGGGCATGAAATCATGACCATCCGCCCCCAAACCATGTAACCACAACACACTCCACTGCGGCATAGGGGCAGTCTCGTGCTCTATCGTTTCCAGCATATATATCCAAACAGGAGGGATTCAAAAATTAGGGTTGCCTAGCGCGGCGAAGTTCGGCGACACGTATCAATACCTTCGATGGTGCTGTTTCCTCTGGAATCAAAAAAATCCCCCAACGACGCAGCACAGCACCCACAAGACGGTGTGAGGTCAATGCCACGACCGGCACTGAGAACGCCATCCCCAACACCACTGGAGACATCCACATTGCTAGCGGCGGAGAAACGGTATACGCCAATGCACCGATCAACACACCCAATACGCTCAAACCTCCGTAGCTACGCAGCAATACACTCCAAGAGAGCTTGCCATCATCACGCTGCTGTGCATCCCAGCCAGAATCTTTACCAGCCAGCACTTCAAACACGCCACGCGACTGCAAATACATCACAATAGGAGCCATCAACGCCGCTAGAATGCTCTCCAGCAAAATACTCAGCAATACACGCAATGCTCCACCGCAAGCACGACGTTCATACGGTTTAAACAATAAGGCAAAGTAAGCAAGCAGCTTTGGTGCCAAAAGAACAAACATAGTGAAGGTAAAAATCCACAATACATCGCCATCTGTACGTCCATGCCAATAGTGTGCTGGTGAAAAATGCATGCCTGCGGTCAAATCAATACCATCTCCAACCAGAGGGATAGCGATGCCAACCAACATCAGCAGCCCCCACATTGGTGCAGTGAAGTAATGACCAATACCGATCAACATATGCATACGACTGATCCAATGCAGACCAGCAGCGGTAACAATTTTTGCGTGCTGCAAGTTACCTTGGCACCAACGACGATCACGAATGAGTAAATCCGTCAGTGTCGGCGGCCCTTCCTCATAGCTACCCTGCAAGTACGGCACCATATGCGTCGCCCAGCCACCACGTCGTATGAGAGCAGCCTCAACAAAATCGTGGCTAAGCACGTGACCGCCAAAGGGCTTCCGTCCAGGCAATGCAGGCAACCCAGCATGATCTGCAAAAGCCTTCGTACGAATCACCGCATTATGGCCCCAATAATTGCTCTCTGCGCCATGCCACCAAGCGACACCGTAGGCAATGATCGGACCGTACACACAAGCACCGAATTGCTGCATCCGCGCAAATAGAGTGCGGCCACCCACTACAACCGGCAAGCTCTGAATCAAACCAACATCTGGATTGGACTCCATCGCAGCAACTAGGCGGACGACTGTATCCCCAGTCATCACACTGTCAGCATCCAAGATCAGCATCTGCTGGTAAGCACCACCAAAGCGGCGTACCCAATCGGCGATGTTACCTGCCTTGCGTCCAGTGTTATCTGCGCGGCGCCTATAGAAGATTCTGCCATGAGCACCAAGCCGCTCACACAGGGCAGCATACTCCCGCTCCTCCGCCAACCCGAATTCTTCACGGCGACTATCACTCAGCACGAAAAACTCGAAATGTTCCAACTGTCCCGTTTCGGACAACGATTCATAGATCGCCTGCAACCCCGCCAACAACCGACACGGATCCTCCTGGTAAGTAGGCACCAACAATGCGGTGTAAGTGTGCAAATCAGGCAACGGCATCTGCGGATCGATACCAAGCTTACGACCACCACCGAACACCATGCAGAAAAACCCAGCTAATGCACTAGCAAAGGACATGGTGACCCAAGCAAACAAGAACATGAACAGTACTAGCAAGCAACCTTCAAGCACATTGATCCCACCAGGCCACATCACGGCGAGCATCACCCAGGTTGCAATCAAACTCATCGACATCGTCCCACCGATCAGGTAGAAGCGACGTAAACCAATCCCCAACGGCGCAGTACGCTGACGTGGCACATGTAAACGCCCCTTACGTAACGACTGCTCAGGCATCGGTAACGGAGACTCTGGAGGCAACACCGCACAACCAGTATCCAAGACTTGAACGACTTCAGAAGCGCCTATCTGCATTTCCATCAACGCTTGCACTTACGACAAACATGAGACACATGGCGATCTACTTGCCGTGAAACCACGCACACCCACTGCATACTGCATGCCCACCACACCATGGCTATATTCCGATGCACATGCCCTCCTCGACCGCAAATAGTCTCCACGGACCCTGTACCATAGTATGCTCCTTATCCGGGATACCCCACAGAAAACTATCGTCGGCTGTAGATCCCAAACACAATAAAAAGCTATACCAAAAATAACAGCGACAACGCCTCTAAAGATTAAACCAACCATCGTATACATAGGACTCGTAATCAGCCCAGCAAACCATACATTCCATAACACACCAAAAACTGGAGCGAACATATCTCAAATGGGTGCAGTCCGACAACGACCACATAAGCAGACAAAACCTCAAATCGATCTTGTCTACAGTCGGGAAACGGCCCATTAACACGCATCGCATGCCGTATTGGTTATGGATTGACTCCTGTAAAACCGTCATCAATTAGACACTAAAGAATAATAGCTGCCGTCACACACTGAATTTTAAGATTGTATAGAGCAAGTGAAAACTAACTACAACTAAAAAAGCGACAATGACTCAATAACCCGCTTGACCCCCTACTATTTGAAATGCAGCCTGGATTACTGCTTCAGCCCAGATGTAGCAACGATTTGCTGCCAAAGAACAGCGCAACCGCTAATGACTCCCTCCGAATCTATCAACCATCGCATCACACAAACCAACACAATCACCTGAGCTGTCTGTTTATCGGAATACGCACGCAACAACACCGCCTATTCACTCCTCCTAGACAATCCGAATAAGACATTTATCACACACTTAAAATAACGGAACAAGTTAAGAATGATGTCCGTAATTTGGATGGATAAGAGATTAGATTGATCCTTCTGACTTCATCCACACAAGCCTTGGCAAGACAATCAACATACAAAACCGTACATCCTCATGCTAGAGATTAAAAACAAGGCTCACTCGCAGGACCAAACACTGCGCTGGATGGTGAACGAACGAAAAAAACTACCGTCCCCTTATGATGAGAGCGTCTACACATGAGCAGCAGCAAGAACAACGCTCATCATTCATAACGACAGCCTTAGCAACGGCAACGTATCAATCTGCTTCCTCATCACCAGCACACACGACAGTACGTGCAACACACCTATGTGCTCCATTCATAAACAAACGTTATGGTACCTGACCATTGAGTTATGTCAGTACTGTTAGGTATAGAGGTATAGCGCTGAAAATTGAAACAAATTGCAAAAGTTCAGTGCAAACTACATCACTAAAAAACGCATCTGGCGATCTCAACAAACAACTGCGCACTCCCCATAGCGATAAAAATAGACTGTAAAATCAATGGGATATGAAATTTTTCTAAGTGTGATTTGTGGAACAGGAAAAAGCGACGGTAGAATCCGACCAGTCACAAATCATTGATTACTCTGGAGAGCCACAATGAAGCAACAGGGCTGGCACCGGAATTTGCGTCTAATTGTAACTGGACTACTGGGCAGCTTAATGCCCTTCACTCTCAGTTCCACAGATCAAACTCCAGTCCTCAAGCCGCAGTCGTTACCGCTGATCACTAGCTCAGACGACACACAAGACAAGGTGGCACTGCTGACGCACCGTTTCGATATCAAAGCAATCGAATCGATGGCCGAGCAACTGACCTATGGCCAAAAAGTCCCGGGGTTGGCAATGGCAATTGTCCAAGGGGGGCACATCCTTAGCATGCGCGGCTATGGAGTTAACGATGTCAGCAACCCGCAGCCTGTGAATGCACACACCGTTTTTCGCCTTGCTTCACTTTCCAAAGCCTTTGCCAGCGCCATGACCGGTTTACTTGTCAACGATGGCATCCTCAGTTGGAACAGCAAGATTGTGGATTACGTCCCCGGCTTCCACCTAAGCAACCCAACCGCAACAAACAAATTGACTGTTGCCGATGTCCTCAGCCATCGCGTCGGCCTGAGCCGCAACGCCTATGACGGCGAAATCGAGTCGAATGCGGACTATTATTCACTGAATCGCAAACTCGCCTATGCACCACTCATCTGTTCCCCAGGTGAGTGTTACTCCTACCAAAACGTGGCCTTCAGCCTGATCGGCGACGTCGTGTTTGCTGCCTCCGGAGACTTTTATGAACAGGCGGTGGAACGCCGCATCTTTAAGCCATTGGGAATGAATGATGCCAGCCTTGGTCTAGCTGGCATTCGATCCAGTCAAAGTTGGGCACGACCACATACACGTACCAAAAAGGGATGGAGGCCCGTCGTCGTCAAACAAACGTATTACCACTTAGCACCAGCCGCCGGTGTCAACGCCAGTGCAAGCGATATGGCTCAATGGCTACTGGCACAAACAGGACATAAGCCGGAAGTGCTACCCGCACCATTGCTCGTGACATTACACACACCACTTGTCAGCACACCCAGTGAAGTCCGCCCAGGATGGCGCGAACAACGTTTATTGGCAGCAAGCTACGCATTGGGCTGGCGCCTCTTCAACTACAATGGACACACACTCGTATTCCATGCCGGCGCGGTACAAGGCTACCGCGGTTTAGTCGCACTGCTACCAGAACGCGATTTTGGGGTGGCCATCTTATGTAATGGTGAAACCGGCCTACCTTCCGGGCTGCTACTCACTATCCTGGACCGGGTACTCGGTCTACGGGGACAACACCGACTAGATCTTGAAACTGATAGCGACTTCAGCAGCGAAAACATGCTAGCTAAGAAATCAACAAACGAATCGAATTCCCAGAGCAGTTTAGAAAACAAACCGTCACCACCATCACCTTCAACGCAACTACATTAGTATTAGTGTCCCTTTCTTTTTTTGCCACATCCGTTCGAAAAACGTCGAAAATCATGATCTGGAACCTATCGAACCTTTTAGACCATATTTCAAATGATCTTGAATACATAAACTATATTTAAAGAGAAACTACACTCAAGCTGCCAACGCTAAACGGGCATCTTGCCCAGGCCTGACTTCCACATACGACACAATGACGCCATGTGCATCTAATACTGCACACATCTGCCTCTGTCGGGCTAAAAACTGCTCATAAAGCACACCTAGCCGCTCACAGTCACTACCATCTTGCTGGTAATACGCACACCAGCCGACAAAATCAAACAACGCCATCCGTACCTCACCACTGCGATAACGCAACAGCGGCTGTGGTGGTGCGTCTAACCACTCCTCAGCTCGTGGGGATAGTAATGCGGCCTCCAACAGTGGCCACAGTACCCCAAGCCCCTGGTTGTCATACTGTATTGACATCATCGCAACCAAATCATGGACCGTCATATAACGCGCATGCTCAATCTGCGCACTGAACGCAGCCTGCGCCAACAACGCAGTATTCGCCTGAACCATTCCTTGCGTCAGCAATACCTCTTCCAGAACTTCAGCCACTGCAGCAACCTGCTCGGAGGCACCGCTAATCAAAAACGGCAACACACGCAACCGCCCAACATTTAAAGTCGAGTCGGCTGTAAAAGGCAATGGCACTTCTCCCTTTCCATTCTCCCCAAAAGCCAACACACGCGGGCCGTGATGAGATTGAGGGACATGTGCCTGCAACTCCTCAAGATACCGGTGCAGTGGCCACCCCGGACGCAATACCTCAGCCGGGTCAAAATGCACAGCAGCGAAACTCAGTTCTAGATCACGTACTTGCGGCACCCACTGCGCAAGATCACAGCCAACATGCTCAGCCAGCGCCCCCGCCTGATCGGGTGGCAACGCTGCGTGCTTAGGCACCGTATCCCCGGCCAATTCCAACACTAATACCCCCATGGAAGAAGCAACAGGTTCAGATTTTCTATCAGGCACAATTGGCCTACCAATGATTGGAAACTACACTGCGGGCATTATGCCTGTCCCCTGAATCTCGCAATACCCACAGAAGCACCTCTTGTTGCCATCATTGGTAACGTAGCCAGTAGAGCCTAAGCAAACGTAGACCATCCCAGAGACACCGCATTACACACACTCAGTACCCTAGTTGAACCCTTTAAACGACCTGTACAAACGTTAGGTAAGTAAGTCATCCATAGCATTGGAGTAAGTAAGCAACCGACGCATCACTCATCAAATCAAACCTCATGCCATCTACAATAAACTGCACAAGAGATTCGACCACCCATCAGTACGAGTACGTCCGGTGACCGATCGTGTCTCACGACAGGCTTTAGATTATCTAATGATATCGTTCCGCCAAATGGGCATGAGCTATACGTCGCGTTAACATCAACGATTATCAAACAACTAGTAAAATCTTAAATTCTTGGAAATTTAATTTTTACACAATGGACTCAAAGTCCATTAATTAAAATAACATTGATAATGATAGAGAATCGAAAAATTATTTTTGCGTAAAACAAGATTTTTATTTTCAATTGATATTCAAAGATATTCACCCATACCCATCTCTTCTCTTACCTACAAAAGAAGCGAGTCATGACAGCGCTGAGTAATGAAGTATTGCAACAACATGAAGAGAGACATAACACCAAACGGACATTCAACAGGCCACGATCAACTGAACGATTGCGAAGGTTCAGCCGCATACAACCGAGTCCGAGACATCCGAGTCCGAGACATCAAAGCCTATTAAACATTCTCCAGATACTCCGAGTCCAAGAGCACTGAAGGACACCTCGTATGCACAGCATCATACGACCCGCCCCTCTAGAACACCCATAAGAAATTAAGAACAAAGACTCCAATGCATCTCTAAGGATAGCCAGACTCAGTCATACCAATCACGTTATTGCACCACACTGGAAACGCAAGATGAAACATTGCAACCATCAAGAGATGTACCGCACCCACACTACGATCAAAACTTCTTCAAACCCCATCAAGTATTTTCTTAGTGTGTCCATCCATGACAACAAGCATTCCAACAACGATCTTATGCCCGCTTCACCTGCTTGATTGCATACCATAATCATCCGCCACAACACATCATCAACCATTTCTTAATTCTTGAATAAACTGAACATCCAGTCACATCCAAGAAATGAACCAACGGTCAAACCGCAGAAAGCAAGGATTTAACAGAGCTGTACGATTGACCCAGACGGACTGAGAAACGAGAATATCTCTGTATCGAGATATAGACATATTTATGGATTTGGAAGACTGGTCGTCACGCCTCAAAGTCTTCGCCGACGCAACCCGCGTCCGTCTGCTGACTCTCCTGGAACAAGAAGAGTTGACTGTCGCTGAATTATCAGCGATCACCCGACTCGCGCAACCGCGCGTCTCTACCCATTTGGCCAAACTTAAAGAAGCTGGGTTAGTCCGTGACCGCCGCGCGGGCGTATCGGCTTACTACCGCTTTGACGAATCCACGTTGGATCCAGCCCAGCGCGCCCTTTGGTGTGCCCTAAGCACAGGGAGCGACGATCCACTATTACGCCAAGACGCCGAAGGGGTCGCGGGCGTCTTGGCAATGCGCGCCGCTGACCAAAACTGGGCCGATTCAGTCGCAGGCGACATGGAACGTCACTATTCTCCAGGTCGCACCTGGGAAGCACTGGCACGTACCGCACTCCCGTTACTAGAAACTGGCGATGTACTCGACATTGCTTCCGGTGACGGCGTATTGGCCAAATTAATGGCACCTCACTCTCACCGTTACGTCTGTATCGACACCAGCGCACGGGTAGTTGCCACTACGAGTGAGCGGCTGCGTACACTCGATAACGTCGAAGTGCTGGAAGGCGATATGCATGCCCTGCCATTCCCTGACGCCAGCTTTGACCTGGTCGTACTGATGCATGCCCTCACCTACACGACACAACCGGCACAGGCAGTCGCTGAAGGTGCCCGCGTACTGCGTCGTGGCGGACGGCTGCTGCTTTGTTCCTTAGCAAGACACGAACATCATTCAGTGGTCAATGCCTATGGCCATGTCAATCTGGGCTTCAACGCCAAAGAACTCCGCAAATTCATCAAGAAAGCCGCACTGACAGTCTCCAGTTTAGAGACTGTCACCCGTGAAAAACGTCCACCACACTTCGAAGTGATCTCTCTGATCGCCTACCGTCCTTGAAAAATATCCCAACATTGGCCGTACGATGGCTGTCTTCCATAGCGATCTTCAAGGAACTCTAATGAAACGAGCTATTCAAACTGCTGGTATGTGTTTAGGGAGTATCTTGCTCGCATCGTGTAGTCAACCTGTGCATTCGAATGAGTACTACAAACAGTAGGAGAACGAGCAGAAAGCCATACTCGAAAAATGTAAGGCTGATCCTGACCTTGTGATGCGTGACGAGAATTACCGTAGTGCCGCCAGTGCGCAAGTTCAGTCGGGCAGCTACACGCCCAGGAAGAGGATTCCTGTAAAACCAGTGCTTGCATTGGCGCTATTGCGCTTTGCCGTGCATGCGCATGCGCATGCGCAAACGCCTGTCGATAGCGCCGATATGTTGGACAACATGCTCTGATGTTTCCATCAGGTCACTAATACTTAGTCTGGCAAGATGCTCAGCTACGCGTCCTGGCTGTTTGGGAGCTTAGTACTGCTGAGTATGGTCTGGACCTACGGAATGATGGCTTCACGTAAGGATGACATTCAGAAGTTTCTTACCGAGACGATCCGGTTCTCTGCGGTAATGGGCTTCTTCTAGTGGATTCTGTCCAAGGGGCCATTCGTTGAATCAATGTCGACAATTGATGCAACAGCGATTGGGCAGACATCCTATTACCCCATGGGAGGGTAGAAATTTGTTTGAACATTTTATTTAAGGTATTGGATTACACATCGGTATGGTCCCCAGTCGACAGTGTGTGCGGCATCATCATTGTGATTGAGGTTCTTTCGGCGGTGGTCGGTGAACGCAAGACATTGCGATCGACTACTACAAAACGGTACTTAGACTTGTTACGCAGATTATAACGATGCCCCTGATTATCGGCATCAATAAGACGTTCGTTGACCAATATTAGCCGATTATAAGCACTGGAGTTGATTTAAAAAAGCTTGGTGTGATGCTTGTTGTCTCGCTCATCCTTCTATACCTCACGAACAAGATGCCGCCACTCATCGGCGGCATCGTAGGCGGTCGTAGCGCTACGGGAAAAAATCTTTCCATGATGGCTAAATAAGTTGTCGTATAAAACAACTTTCATTGTATTAAAGTATGGAAATTCCTCTTTAATAATTTCATCAATATCCATTATTCTTTGTCAGAGATTTTTTGAATGCTAATCAAAGGAATGAAATATATTCTGATTTCTATAGTTTTTTTGTATTTGTCGGATGTGGTACTTTCGGTCACATAAAAGATCAGACTTCTAAAAAGTCAGATGCTAGTAGTATCTCCAGATCGTCTTTGGCCTCACGCCTCGACAAGATCATTTTAAGCAATAAAAGCAAGGTCGGCAGTCTGGTTGCGTTAACTGTACGCGATGGAAAAACAGGGGATGTTCTTTACGCCCCCGTAATACGGAGAGTCGAACATCTCCAGCCTCCAACGTTAAGCTCGTGACACTATATTCAGCCTTTTCGCTGCTGAGGAGCGATTATAAGTTCGAAACTAGTCTTATAGGATATTTTTCAGGTAAATTGTATCTGAAGGGAATCGGGGATCCGATCTTAAGCGCTGATAACTACGACAAGATCGCAAACAATCTTGCAGCACTAGGGATTAGAAAAATAGATGGCAACCTCGTTCTGGACGATACTTCGTTCGATTCAATCGCATTAGGTCCTGGGTGGATGATTGATGATGAAGATAAATACTTTGAAGCACAAATATCAGCGCTGACTTTGTTCTCCAAACTCAGATTTCAATACCGTGACTGTCATTATTGATGTCAGCGCTACAAGAACAGGAAACAGCAAACCGGGTAATAATGTAGTGAAAGTGATCAACAGTGTGGTCAATGGTAATGCCAGCGCAGTCATAGTTACCAGAGCACGTGGAAGTAATGACATTTTGTATCTGGATACAGTAAAGGCTGGAGATTCGATACGAAAATTGTGTAACGTATCAATGCCTTCTTTTTAATTGTCTCTGATACTTTCCAGACCATGTTGAGACGCTATGGAATCAAAGTTGCGGGCCATACAGTAGTGGGTGGCCACACCAATACAGGCATTGCTGCACCTCTTGAAAGTTTGGTTATCCCTTTAATGAAACTTTCGAACAACACGATGGCAGAAATATTTCTTAAATCGATAGGGGAAAAGTCACTGAATCAGGGGAGTGCATCAGCTGGTATACAGGCTACTTTGGGTGTGCTTGCTATGGATGGCATCAATTCCGAATCCTTAGTTCAGGTCGATGGTTCTGGCTTGTCAAGGTACAATCTTATTACCTCTTGGATATTGACAGATATCCTACTAGCGACGCGTAAAAAGCCATGGTTTGCAGCATTTTATGCTTCGTTACCTGTAGCGGGTCAGCCTGATCGCCTCATCGGAGGTCCGTTGCGAAATCGGATGCGTGGTACAGCTGCCGAGGGTAAGGTTATTGCCAAGACCGGTTCTTTCACGGAGGTTTCATCGCTGAGCGGCTATGTGACAGCAGCAGATGAATATCCATTTGTTTTCAGCATTTTGCTCAATAATCTGATTATATCTCCGCAGATCAAATAGAAGATACTATCGCTGAGACCCTTGCATCGTGCCGGTGTGGATTTTAAGAAAATCAATCATGCCAACCACGGTTCACGCGAGCTATTAGACTTTTCCGTGTCACCGAAGGACCGACGTGTGACTGACCAAAGCTAATATTTTCGATCCCAAGAATAACAAATAATGAGAGTTTGAAATTTTTATGTGAATTGAAAAAATAGCTGATGACAAAAATTTCAGAACGCAATATCAAAGTTGCACGCAAGAATGTCTGTAAAAATATTCAGCGTTTGAACAAGAAACTAAGCAATAAAATTAAAAATGAAAAAGCCGCATTACATGATATTGTTGCTAGAACTCATAGCACGCCGATATAAAAACTCTTAACACTCTATAAGTTATAGCGATCCCATCTTCACGGCAATCCGCCCTTTTGCGGCATGTCGCTACGACTTCGTCCAGACAACATTGAGCACCTCATGACAAGCCCCCATAGTGTGATAATCGGTCTTGCCAGCCGGACTCTTCTCATCGTTGTACTTGCGATTGTCACCATCAAGGAGGCGGTACCAAGCACCGTAGCGATGATCAACCATGTGCTGCCAAGCATACGCCCACAACCTGTCGTACCACTGCCAATAACGCTCGTCACCGCTACGTGTAGCCAGCAACGCAGCAGCAGCTAACGACTCAGCCTGCACCCAAAAATACTTATCGTCATCGCAGATCGTACCGTCTGGAGCAAACCCATAGCATAAGCCTCCACGTACAGCATCCCACGAACGCGCTACGGCAACATCGAATAAGGAACGCGCAACCGGAACCAACCATTCAACCTCAATATAACGATCCAAAATCAACAACAACTTAGCCCATTCGGTCTGGTGTCCTGGCTGGAAGCCCCAGGGTCGGAATAAATGCTTGGGATTGTCACGGTTATAATCCCAATCGACTTCCCAGCGCATATCGTAATGCTCCCACACCAAGCCATCTGCTTTAGCGGCCTGACGACGGGTGATACGATCAGCGAGCACTAGCGCACGCTCCAAATAACGCTGCTCACCGCTGGCCTCATAGGCCGCCAACATCGCCTCGCACATATGCATGTTGGCATTCTGTCCGCGATAGCGCGTGAAATTCCACTGCGCATCGGCCTCATCCTTGTACAGGCCATACTCAGCATCCCAAAAATGCCGTTCCAGCAAGCACCACGTTTCATCCATCCATTCCCGCGCCTGCTTAATCCCCACTTTCAGCCCGCATGAATACGCCAACATCACGAACGCTAGCCCGTAGCAATGATTGGTATCATCTTCAACACGATCATCACAAAGCGTCCAAGCATAACCACCAGTGGCTGGATTGCGATGCACATCGCGCACATAACTCAAACCATGATGAACGGCATCTAGATACTCTGCGGTGCCAAATTGCAGATAAGCCATCGCGTAATTGAAAACGAAACGCGTACTACTGACCAAATGGCGATGAGTAGCATTGTAGATACTGCCATCGTCGCGGAAATAGTGGAAAAAACCACCCGCCGAATCGATACAGCGAGGATGATAAAACGCCATGGTGTCGCTGATATGTGTACGCAGGAAATCCGCTGAACGGAAATCCGGAACAGGAGTTGCAGGTAATGGAGTCATGATTGCTCTTGAATCAAAGAAAGAACCTCAGAAAGCATCGGCATAGCAGTGAAAGCCCCTTGACGCGTCACGGCAAGCGCACCCACTGCAGCAGCAAAACGCAACGTACTCACAATCGACTCGGGATCATGGCAAAAATCAATCAGCGCGGCGGCATCATCAAACTGCTGTGCAAACGTGTACAACATGCCTCCAACGAAAGCATCACCCGCTGCATTACTGTCTTGTACCTGGACACGGAATGTCGGTACTTCCCCCCCGCGGTACGCGTGTACCAATGTACCGGACCAGCGGCATCAGTAACCAACAGCAACTGCGCCCTGCCCTGCCATAATTGCTGAATCACCGCATTCGCATCTGCAGCGAGCGTATTGGCTAAATAATCCAATTCTTCACTAGATAGTTTGACCACATCAGCTAAAGACAAACCTTTCCACAACCGCGATGCCGGATTTTCTCCATTCGGCCATAACATCGGACGAAAATTCAGGTCAAAACTGACGATTGCACCAGCGGCCTGCGCACGTCGCATCCCTTCAAAAGTCACTTCGGCAATGTCTGCATCCGTCATACTATTGGAACACGCATGGAATATCAGTGCATCGGAAAAACTCGCATCTTGAAAATGCTCAACACGAAATAACAAGTCAGCCGCTGGCGGCCTGTAGAAACTGAAACTACGTTCACCATGTGCATCCAGCGCCACAAAAGCCAATGCTGTTTTTGCCGTACTAGTACGCACAATGCCATCAGTCACCACACCCGCCTCGGCAAAACTGTCGAACAGAAAATCACCGAACATGTCACTACCAAGCATGCCAACAAACTGCACCGCACCACCTAACCTGGCGACCGCCACCGCGACGTTGGCCGGTGCACCTCCAGCACATTGCAGAAACGCACGTGGCATTCCCTTCTTTACCAGAGGCTGCGCCAACATATCGATCAATGCTTCACCAAAACAAAGAATCGTTTTCTTTTTAGACAGATCAATAGACAGTGCAACGCTCACGACAGACGCTCAGTCAGTACACCGCGGATACACGAACCCCATATTCCATAGAACACAATGTAGAGATAACAAAACAGCGGCAGCAAGAACGACACCTGCAAACCGACATGATCGGCTAACACACCCTGTAAATACGGCACCACCGCACCACCAACGATCGCCATAATCATTAGACTCGAAGCACGTCCGGTCAGTGGCCCAAGACGCTCAATACCCAAAGTGAAAATGGTTGGAAACATGATCGAATTAAATAGACCAATGGCAACCAACGCATAGACCGCTGTTATGCCACTCGTCGCCACACTAACACCAAGTATCCCCGCATTAATCAGCGCGAAAAACGCCAACAACCTACGCGGCTGGAACAACGTCAGCAACCCAGAACCAGCGAAACGGCCCACCATCGCCAATGTCCAGTAAATGCTGACGTAGTGCGTCGCCTGCTGCTCACTAAAACCACCAATGTGTGGCATTGAGAAGTAACTGACCATCAAACTACCAATGGCTACTTCCGCACCGACATAACAAAAGATCGCCAATACACTAAATATCACATGCGGATGACGTAATGCGTCACTGAGAGTGTAATGATGCCCCCGAACATTTTGTTCTGTAGATTCCTTTAAGTGAGGCAGCCGAAAAAGAAACACTATTGCAGCCAACACTACCAGGACCAAAGTCAGCACAAGATAAGGCCCTTGTACCGATTGCGCTTCTTGAACCCGGTAGGCCAATTGCTCCGCCGCAGACAACGTCTGCAACTCATCGGCACTCTTCACCGTACCAGACAGAATAAACCAGCCGCCGATCAAAGGTGCAATTGCAGTGCCTAACGAATTAAACCCCTGAGCCAATGTCAGCCGTGCAGAAGCATTACGCTCGGCACCTAGCAAAGAAACAAATGGATTCGCAGCAACCTGCAACACAGTGATACTAGTGGCCAATATAAACAACGCGCCAAGGAATGACCCATACACACGCATTTCTGCTGCCGGCCAGAAACAGAATGTACCGATTGCAGCAATCAACAAACCAGCAACAATACCTTTCTTATATCCCAGCCGCGCCACCACGTACTCAGCAGGCAATGACATCAAGAAATAAGCACCAAAGAACGTGAACTGCACTAACATCGCTTGCGAAAAATTAAGCTCAAAAACCGCCTTCAAATGTGGGATCAAAATATCATTGAGACATGTCAAAAATCCCCACATAAAAAAAATCGTGGTAGCTACCGCCATTGCAACATTGTTACTGACAGTTTTATTAGAAGTCATTGAATAAAAGTGAACCAGGAAGAAAAGGATAGGAAGCGCTCATGCGTCACAAACACAGTGGACACACTGCATAGCAAAAATCGACAACGATCGGCAACTGGCATCCACATTGCTTTGCACAACATTCAGCGCAGACACGACAAGACAGCGGAACACCACGACCAGCACAACACCTGCCACATCGCATGATCTCCTGTAATAAACATGACTGACATTGAACACATAACACAGTCTGGAAGATGGACGACACATCATAGCCCCGAGGCCACAACCAGAAAAAATCAAACACCCCACCTAAGACACAACCTCACTACCGTCACTATGACCATTCAATCAAGCCAATAGCTCATCTGATTTATATAAGGCAACTCATCCTTTCCACCATTCACGATAGAAAGAATCGGATCGTCTCCTCTGAAATATCGACGCAACCCCATGTCTAGCGCTCACTCGTAGATCACTTATTCCATGCCGTACATGAGAGAGAAAAGACATCATTAAAAATGATGTACTCCTGCCTACTTCTAAACAACACTACTGACAACATCCGTTTCTGGCAGCAATCACAATATACACATCACGTGTATCAAGAAGACACCGCAAAATACGCTGCCATGCCAACAAACACTACCACGTAATCTCATCATCCCCGCAAGAACAATACACCGCCCAGCACCGTAGACAAATGCATCTCAAAAGTAACTTATCCTTACGAGAAGCAGTACAACATCTCAAAGTGCATTAATCACTTCACTAAAATCTCGCAAAGCTGGCAAATCAGTATGCCGGACATACAACGTGAGAAACTGAGCACTGCCGCACCGCATCAAATCCCCCCCCCCAAACATCATTAAACGTAATACTTACCAGAACAAGTCGTCAGGCACTTGGTATTTCGGATCCACAGAGCAATCTCCCTGTTCCAACGCATTCGGATCGACTTTCAACGCAATCGCAGGTGCGAACACCATCTCAACCTGCGCCAACAGCTCCGCTGTCACCAGCAAATAGCGACCTTTCAGTTGAACCACCCCCAACTCACCCGCATTAAGCGCCTTAAGTTGATCGGCAGTCACGTAAATACGCTTGATCTTGCCTCCATAAGGAAAATAACGGGCAATATCCGCATCAGGTTGATTAAGGACCTTATCCTTGATCAACGCTTCGAACCTCGCCTTGGCCTCCCAGCGTTGACGTGTGGCCTCCTGCTTCAAGCGTTCGCTCTCGATTTGCTCCGCCTTCTCACGCTGCGCTCGAATCGCGTAAGCCTTGGCTAAATCAATATCCTCCTGAGAATGCAGTAGACGCCGCTTCGGTCTCTCACCAGAACCTGACTTATTGCTGGAACTTGGTTGTGGATGCGCACCATACGCGCCCACCGACTTGCCTAACTTCGCAGGCACAGCACGTCCCTTTCCTCCGGGAGTGGATTTACTTTCTGGCTTAGGAGATGGCTTGAAACCCAAACCCACCAACTGGTCTCGGAAACTATTGGTCATAGCGGCAAAAAGAAGGGAATGTAAGGAAAACGGACGATGAAATAATCAATAGTGCGGAGGTGGTTCGTCGATCGGATGCTCATACAGTGTATTGCGTACCTTGCCCAACTCCTCAAGCAAATGACGCATCAACTCAGCATTACGTGCCCCGATCAACCGAGTTTCTGCCAAGGCTTCGCTTATTTCAGTCAACGCTTGTTCTTGGAAAGAAACACGCATCTCCAATTCAATTAGGCGGGCTTCAAACGCACAATCACACAGTGTCAGTAGCTTTTCATGCATGCAACGAACGGCCCCGCCCGATCCCATAGTAGGCCAACCCTGCTTCTTCGATTTCCTGCGGATCATAAAGATTACGACCATCAAAGATCACAGCGTCTTTCAAAGCGTCTCGAATAACAAAAAAATCCGGGCTGCGAAACTGCTTCCACTCAGTCACTACAATCAAAGCATCAGCACATTGCAAAGCCGCATACGCGGTCTCACAAAACACCAGATCATCACGTTCACCGAATATCCTGCGCGCCTCCTGCATGGACTCGGGATCATAAGCACGCACTTGAGCACCTGCCTTCCACAATTGCACTAACAATCGGCAACTGGGAGCCTCGCGCATATCATCGGTATTAGGCTTGAATGCCAATCCCCACACTGCAAATGTTTTCCCAGCCAACATCGTGCTCTCACCACTACATCCATAGTGACGCAGCATGAGTTCAAACAGATGTCCCTTCTGTGCATGATTAACATCTTCCACCGCGTTAAGCAGCTTCGGATCCACACCATATTGCTGTGCAGTACGTGCCAACGCCTTGACGTCCTTGGGAAAACACGAACCACCATAGCCAACACCAGGATAGATAAAGTGCCAACCGATGCGTGGGTCAGAACCGATACCTTTACGCACATATTCAATGTCAGCACCCACATGCTCAGCAATGTTGGCAACTTCGTTCATAAAACTGATCTTAGTGGCCAACATTGCATTAGCCGCATATTTTGTCAGTTCGGCCGAACGCACATCCATCTCAACAATACGGTCATGATTACGGTTAAAAGGCGCATACAGACGACGCATGCGAACCACTGCATCCCGACTTCTGGCACCGATCACAATACGATCCGGACGCATACAGTCAGCAACTGCATCACCCTCCTTCAGAAACTCTGGGTTAGAAACCACCTCAAACTTGAAGTCCACGCCACGCACATCCATCTCATGCTGGATGGCAGCACGCACCTGATCGGCAGTCCCCACTGGCACTGTGGACTTATTGACCACAATCGTCGGCCTATCAATGCACTGACCGATGGTACGTGCCACCGCTAACACATACTGCAAGTCCGCAGCACCATCTTCATCCGGAGGCGTACCGACAGCGATAAAAGTAATTTCACCATGAGCAATGGCCGCAACCGAATCCGTCGTAAAACGCAATCGTCCGGTGGCATGGTTGGCCTTGACCATCGGTTCCAACCCAGGTTCATAAATAGGAATAACCCCACAATTGAGACCATCAACTTTTTCTTGGTTGATATCAACACAAAGCACCTCATGTCCGACTTCAGCCAGGCAAGTTCCTGTAACGAGACCGACATAACCAGTACCGAAAATCGCAACACGCATGATGACTCCTTAAAACGGGGGGGGATTAAGGGAGGATACTGAGCAGCTCCACGTCAAAGGTCAACGTTGCATCAGGACCAATCGGACCACCCGGAGTCCCCTGCTGCCCGTAAGCAAGATCAGCAGGAATCCAAAAACGGTACTTAGAACCGACAGGCATCAACGACAGCCCCTCAGACCACCCTTTAATCACCTGACCAAGACCAAACTCGGCCGGCTGACCACGCTGATAAGAGCTATCAAACACTTGACCGCTGAGCAGCTTGCCCTCGTAGTTGACACGCACATTATTACTTGGGGTCGGACGTGAGCCGCTTCCCTGCCGCAACACCATGTACTGAAGACCTGAAGCGGTGGTGACCACGCCCTTCTCGTTCTTGTTCTTAGAGAGAAAAGCACTGCCCTCATCACGATTTTTTCCTGCAACCACAGCATTTTTAGAGGCCACAAATGCTTGCATCCTTGTGGTCATTTCTTGTTCATCCATCAACGGTGTGCGCTTTGCGAATCTGGTACGCAGTGCCTGTAGAAGCACAGGAAGATCAATATCATCCTTGATCGCCAGCAGCGACGGGCCGACCATATAGCTCCCAAGCATGAGACCAATGTTCTCTTTGGATACAGCAGGCGGCGCAGTCCCCGAAGCTTCCTGTTGCCCGGAACGAGCTGCCAACATGGCACGCAGCGCAGTATCGGTTGTCTGAGCAACTTCCTCAGAGATCAAAGGCGGCCCACCCTTGAAGACATTTTCGATCGCACGCTGTAGTGCAGCAACATCAATGTCTTGAGCAATCAGCTCGAACACATGCGATCGCGCAATGTCCAAACCAATGGCATAACTGACTTTCTCTTTTTCGGTGCTCAACACCGTTTTCTCTTGATTATTCACAACGGAAACCGATTGTTTGGACATAGCGGGTAAGGAGGCAGACATTGCTGCGACCAGTAGCGACACGACAGCATGGCGCATTTGTATCTTCATTCAGTGCGATTCCTGGAAAAATAAAATCATGGGTCAGCTGCCACTGCGGCATTCCTGACATTGTCTCATGAACTTTATTGGACATAACTTTGTTGGACATAACGTTAGACATAACAATGAGCTGAAGGGTTAAGAACAACAGGTGACGGTAACAGGGGTTCGACGTTGAGTGAAGCTATTGAGTCACACAACACGTCTGTGCAGATCATCAAAATCACCGCAGATCATGCGCTCGCCGAACCGCTTCAAACTGTGAATTCGGGTTGCAATGCAACAACACTGATAGTCACCACTGATTGCCCAATGCAATAAGTGCATAACAATCCCAATGGGTCGTCTCTGCATACAAACAATTCTGGAAAAGAAAACATTGTAATGAGCGCATCCCTCTCCATCCGTGACCGGCCCCGTTTGCCACCATCAGCAGAAAACCATGCCTGCCCCTTATCTCATCAGAGACTCCACTCACTTCGAGATTGGAGTGCGATGTTACCCGCTAAGCAATTCGTCATCCGCTACTTCACGGTATTTTTTGTCTGCCAACTTCAAGATATTCAAGCGTATTCCAGCACACACCTTCACTCAGCAACGTGTCTTCCCAATGGGAGCAACAACGACTGCCGCAGGGATACAAGCCGTTGCTGCACGTGTGCCCAATCAGTGCACTACCTGCACCGACTTTGCCAACTCACGCTTGATCGCTTCCAACAGAATTGGATCATCAGGCCGCGTACGGCTATCAAACTGAGCCACAACATGGCCATCACGCGCAATGAGGTACTTGTGAAAGTTCCAGCCCGGTGCCACACCCGTCGTCTGCGTCAAGCGCTGATACAGTGGCGTGACCTCATTGCCTTTGACGTGAACCTTCTGAAACATTGGAAACTTAACCCCATACGTCAGCGTGCAGAATTCCTGAATTTGCTGCTCATCACCTGGTTCTTGCCCCTTAAAGTCGTTGGATGGAAAACCAAGTACAGCAAAACCAAGTGGCGACAATTTCTGGTGCAATGCCTCTAATCCTTCGTATTGCGGGGTAAAACCACATTTACTGGCGGTATTGACCACCAACAGCACCTTGCCACCATAAAGGCGCTGCAAATTGACAGTCTCTTTACCGGCCAACGGACGGTAATCCAAATCCAGCAAACTCCCCACATCGGCCAGTACACCACTAGAAACAAAAGCCAAAGCCAAAGCCAAAACGGGAAACCTCAACACATTGAGCATGTTCATCTATTCTCCCTAGGAGCAGGCACCATCAATCAGGTCACTGTATCGCCATCGCTTGCGCATCACAGGTCATTGCCTGCATATCGTGCGAAATTTTTTACCTACATCACAAATCACCTGTAACCTGGTGTATAAAAGGCGCAATGCAATGCAATGCAACTCATTCACTGTATTGTTCAGGCTGTCTTTTGTCATACATCGCCTGACCTCTACGGTCATCAGCTTAAACAGAACATCCTCTCAAATCATCGGGATAAACCATTGGTTACGATGCTTCAAAATGGAATAAAGGAAGCTAAGCACCCATGCCAAGCGCGAACCAGCGAAGCACATCAACGTGAATCCCTTATTTCACTATTTCATCCATCACACAGCCTCTGCCTTCACAACGTTGACTCATTCCCACTCTCCAATGGAGCGGGAATGCCCACATCCAACAACAAAAGACAACAGGCTTCCATCCCCATGATGTTGCACGCACTAGCCGTACTGAGTGATCCCCTGGCGTCAGTACGCTAAGTCGCTGAAACATACCGACTCAACCCCATCACCTTGTTATGTATGCGCCAAACACTCTCTGATGGCAATCTGGTGAAAATACGGCCTGGACTGAGCAGCTGATGACTCAAAAAACAGCACTCACACGACACAACAGCGATCACGGCCACTTCCTTAAAAAAACATACGCTGCATTGATAGAACCTATGCAATACATGCAACTGCCTCTGGAATATCTACCAGCCGCAAGGAACCGAACGCTATGAACACCACAGAACACGATCCGATGATCCTCGCCAAGGGATTGCTTAAGACCTATAAAAATACCGTTGCTCTGGCTGGTCTGTCGTTTCGCTTTGGACCTGGTCGCATCGTTGGCTTGATTGGCCCTAATGGCGCCGGTAAAACCACAGCACTCAAAGCAATCCTGGGCCTGACCAGCTACCAAGGTCAGTTGCAAGTGCTCGGCATGGACCCGTACCGGCAACGCAACGCACTGATGAACGATGTCTGCTTCATCGCCGATGTGGCGCTCCTGCCACGCTGGCTACGGGTCAATGAGGCGATTGATTTCGTCTCTGGGGTACATCCACGCTTTGACCGTACTAAGTGCGAAGGTTTCTTAGAACGCACTCAACTACCCCGCGGAGCACGGGTGCGCGAGCTATCCAAGGGAATGATTGTGCAATTGCATCTGGCGCTGGTAATGGCCATTGACGCACGCCTGCTGGTCCTGGACGAACCAACCTTGGGCCTGGACATTCTTTACCGCAAACAATTCTACAGGCACCTGCAGGAATACTACTTTGACGAACAAAGAACCATCCTGATCACCACCCACCAGATCGAAGAGATCGAACAGATCCTCACCGATGTGATGTTTATCCGCGACGGCCACATCGTGCTCAATACAGACGTACAAAACTTAGCCAAGCGCTACACCGAGGTGTTAGTGGATACCGACAAACTCGACAGCGCACGCGCACTCGGACCCATCGACGAACATAAGCGGCCATCAAGTCACACCGTCATGTTGTTTGATGGCATCCCCAAAGATCAGCTAACACCCCTCGGCACCACCAGTACACCAAGCTTGGCAGACTTGTTTGTGGCGGTCATGAACGGAACCTACGCATGAACACTCTTATCCTGCCTAAATTAAAAACCTTCCTATGGCTGCTCAAGCGCGAATATTGGGAACATCGCGGCAGCTTTTTCTGGGCCCCAGTCATCACTGGGGCGATCGCCGTGTTTTTCGGGATTCTCGGTACAGTGATCGGGGTGACTCGTTCAATTAATAACGGCACAAATGGAAGCATTTATACGGGGGATGCCGAGTACTTCCTTGGCCCCGCGGGCGATATCTTAATACTGAGCAGCATCTTTTTAATCAGCGTGGTGCTCACCTTCTCCGTGCTGTTCTACGCATTGAGCAGCCTGCACAACGATCGCCATGACCGCACCATCCTGTTTTGGAAATCGCTGCCAATCTCTGATATCCAAACGGTGCTTTCTAAGGTCACATGGGCACTGCTGCCAGGGCCACTGATCGCCGTGACCGTTGGGATGGTTACCGGGCTGACCCTACTTCTGGTGGCAAGCATCGGCTTACTGATCGCAGCGCAACCGTACCCATGGGCAATGATCACGCACTCGCATCCATTTCAGATTGTGTCGTTGATGCTGGACGCCATTCCGAAACAGCTACTGTGGTCACTACCGACAATAGGTTGGCTGATGTTCTGCTCAGCCTGGGTCAAAACAAAACCGTTCTTGTGGGCATTACTGCTACCGATACTCAGCTGCATGATGATCACCATCTTAGGAGCCATGCCGGGTGTCAGCCTGCCTCTGTTTGATATCTGGCACATGGTCGTCTACCGAGGCCTACTAAGCATCATTCCCTTCAGCTGGCTTACACTGAAAGTGAGTGAAGCAAATATGTACAGTAATTATCTCAAGGAATACGAAGATAACTTCATTAACCCTATGCTGCAACAAAGCCAAAGGGTTCAGATTTACCACACCTCCGACCTCTGGATCGGCGTATGCGTCGGTATCGCCTTCATCATCGCCGCTATCTATCTACGCCACCGCAGTAACGAACTCTGACTTTTTCTAAGTTCATAACATCCGCATCGCAATAAGCCATTGCCCCCAAGTGGCTACGTGACCTCGACCACATGCAAGAAATGAAACGGCGCCAGGATGGCATGCCCTGACCACTCCTGCTAAAGAGAGCGTGTCCAGCATCGAATGCTATGGAAAAGGTAAAAAGCCTCAGCGACAGAAACCACCAACACAACTCACCCACCAATCTACAATGACGTTCTTTTATCTAACAACAAACCTACTTCTAACAACACACCTATGAACAAGATCATCGCGCTGCTCCTGATACTGACAATGCTTGCCCTATCGGCATGTAACCAGAGCCAGTCAACCAGCTCACGCGCCGAACGCTCCAAGCCACGCCTGGAAGTCACCAGCCAGGTGGTCATGCTACGCCGTGCTCCCGCCGCCAACGCGCTCATCATGCCAGACGGAACACTGAAAATTGATGACGTTGACTTACCACAATCCCCCGCCACACGCGTCAAACTGCAAAAACTTTTTGGACAGCTACAAATGCTACGTCAGCACGCGTTGGGGATCATGTCATCACACACTCCCCCAGACACCAACACCAAGCCGAACGCACTGACTCTGCAGAGCACACCGAAAATTGACGCACTGAAGACAGAACTACTGCACGATATCCCAGCGCTGCAACCCTATAAGGAAAGTTTCAGCAACCTAAAAGCATCGCCACGCTGAGCATCAGCACAGCAAAAGCAACCACAAAAAACGGACCTTCACCGCCACATATCGTGGGGCAATGCCACTCACCAACGCCTATGATTCAGTGCGTGCATCCAGATCAAAAATACAATTGCCCGCCACCCACCAGCCACGATGCAACATCCTCATAATCAATGTTCTTTAATAAACAATAATCAATCAAAACGACTAAACACGCCATGACGCGCAGTCCAGCGGGCAGGTTGTGGTGTTCTCCAAAGCGATCAATGGACACAGTGTGGCCATGCCTGCCTGCCGATTCGGCTGTTGCCGCGTGAGCATGATCTGCCTCTGCTGTTACAGCAATGTCATGCACATGAAACCCTGCGGCCTGCATGCTGATGTTATGGGCATGCTTGCCGTTTGCATCGGTGGTGAATCTGTGTAGATGCCCGCCAGTGACATTGGTCGTGACTTTGCCTTGATTTTGCTCATAAAAACCCATGTCTCTTCCAGAGGCATAGATCGCTCTGAAAGAACCCAAGATATGCGCGTGGTCACCGTCCCAAGAGGTGCTGCCTGTATGCTGGTGCAATCCTTGTTCGTCGCTCCATGCCTGGTGTAGATGATTGCCCGCCGCTGCTGCGCTGGCAGGGTGTGTATGGCGGCCTGCGGGATGGACTGTGACAGGATGGAGATGCCTACCGCCCTCCTCGGCCGTCGCGGTGTGCGCATGGGAGATCACCTGCCCGCTGGTGAAGGTGCCGACCAAGGCAGGGTCGGCGGTGTGAACGCCGACGGTGCCTTCAAGAAAATTGGGAATGTTGAAGGTGCTGACACCATCACCGGCACCATAACTGGTGTTGATTTCCTCAAACAGGCGTGGGTACATGGCACGCGATACAGCGCGGCCATCACACAACAGGGTGCCGGGTAAGGCGCGTTTGCCTGCGGTGTAGACAATCTGTCCAGGCTCGTACCTGGAGAGTGCCGTCCAGCGGTTGGGTTCATTCTGTAGCGGTGTATCGGTGTTGTTGTCAGCCGTGGACAGATACAGCCCGTAACGGCTTGCGTGATCCGGGCGGTATCGGACGATCACCCCACGCATGTATGAAAATGGCGTGCCGTTATTCTGTTCGGCGGTGATGAATTCAGGGCTGCCGTATTCCTGGTAGCCTTTAAGCACCGTGGTGATGGCGTGCAGCACGGCATTCATGACAGTGCGTTCTACGGGTTTAGCCGTCGGCTCCTTGGTTAAATCTTTTTGATAGTCCGGCCCCCATCCTTGGGTGTAGCTCACAAAGCCGTGACTGTCTTTGGCTTCGGGCACGTGGATCCTGTCCCCTTGCTGGGCAAAGGGGGTACGGAAGTAGTGTTCTGTCATGGGTTATCGCTCGGGTGGGTCGCCAAAGGTGCCGTGTGTGTAGTTACGGTTGCTGCGCTCGTATCCGAAGGGCAGATGCGTCACAAGGTTGTAGCGAACCCGCACGCCTGCTGGACGAGGCAAAATGTCCAGCACGGTGATGGCATGGCCGATGACGTCTGAAATCATTGCAGTACTGACAAACACGGTATAGCTCATGTCGTAGTGGTCCAGCACTGCGGCGCTGCCGGGAAAGATGAAGTCCAGGACTTCCTCCATATTGGGCGCGGTGCCGGTCATGTGATTTTTGGCAATGCGGCACTTGATGAGAAAGCGGTAGGCTGCATCGTCCAAGCTCAGATCGTGCCGTACGGGGGTGCGTTCACTGGATAAAATACGGGATTGACCGACATGCTGGCCGATGAGGTCAAGGTGTGTTCCGGTGGCGCGTTCGATATCCAATGTCTGGCGCAGATCGGCTAAGCCGTTCCAGGTGGTGCCGAAGGTATCGCTGATCAATGCAGCGGTGGCGGTGGCCTTGGGTTGGCCCTTGTACTGCCAGATCAACAGGTCCGCGTAGCTCATCGCACGATGACCTGGAGATCATTCATTGCAAAGCGCGCCATGCTTCTCACGTCGATAGGAATATTCTGCTCAGACAACGCTTGGCCTGCTTGACCGATCATCAGCGATGTCACCCAAAAGCCTGGGACACTATTAATTTGGGTATACAGTCGGCTGCGGTGGACGTGCTCGCCAATCAGAAAGGAGCGCTCGGCCAATGCCTGTTTGATCGCATGGGTATCAATACCGGACGTGCTGCTATCGCGCTCTACTTCGATGCGGGCGGCGCAACGGACCGGTCAAAATAGATCTCTCTAGGTTGGCCGTGTTTGTTTTTAATCTCTACCCGTACCTCACCACGCATGTTTGTCCCGAGTGTTTTATGGTGATAGATCACTTCAGCAATGGCCTCATCCCGGCCCCCCTCCACAATGACGTTAATGCCGTGGGCGGGGACTCCCGCAGCATCCACGGTATCGGTGAAGTTTTCTAAGCAGACGACGTGGCGCACGTCGGGCAGCCCCCAGAGCGTGGCCTGGATGCTGTCAGCATTGTTGGTGGATGTCTTGGCACGGCTTTTAAAGAAGCGGGCGCGCAGCGCCGCATCGGACTCTTCTTCTGTCCCTGCTTCGGCGTCCTCGGTCGTGAGGGCCGAGTCCCAGCCCAGGGCCACGGTTTCAATGGTCAGGGCGGTGTGTGCCGGGACGTCAAAACGGCCTAAGGTATCGCTGCGAAAGTCTGCATATGCGTGGCCAGTGGCATCCAGGCGCACGGGTGACACGAGCTGCCAGCGGCAGCGATTGGGATCTGAAACAACATACCCTGCCGGGATCAAGGCATCGGGTGTGCCGGTCAAAGTGACATTGCGTAAGTAGCTGTAGCTGGCTCGCCTGCGGGTGAGGCCCGCATAGGCCACGCGTTGTTCTAGCCATGCGCCACTGGCGTAATCCGGGTCCAGTTGCCGGTGGATGTCCGTGCCCAGTTCTTCCAGATCGGCTTTGATCTGTGCAATCAGGCCAATCAACTGGCCATCGGGGCTGTCTGGATCAACGTTGATATCGTTGCCGTAAATCCAGCGGAAGCCTTCTTGCAAGCGGGCAATGATCGTATCCAGCCGCTCGGCTTCGTATCCGCTGGTGGTGACTTTTCCCATGGTTTACTCAATCGCCAAGGTGGCGGGTGTGGTCGTTCATTGGATATCTTTTCTTGATCAAAAAGGCATCTCCGAAATGATCAACACGAATTAGATCGCCTTAAAAGAAAGTGCTTTACTCATGCGCTTTACCGCTAGGGCTATTCGGCTTATTTGAGTCGGTCAGCCAGTCGTGTCATGAGATCCATGCGCTCATGAAAAATAGCCACAATCAGCGCAGGCGCTCCCTCGCGGGGTAAACAGAAAACGTAATGATGTTCGCACCGGCCCATCCGTAGTGCCGGAAACAGTACGCTCATGTTCCTGAAAACACCGCGGCCAGCAGCGAGACTGGCCATGTCCTGTTCCAGCGTGGCGATATAGCGGCGCATCTGCGCATCGCCCCATTGTTTGCGCGTGTAGCGGATGATACTGCGCAGATCAGTTTCTGCCGCAGCAGTGAGAATGTAGCCGGTCAAGCCCGACCCTAGGTTAGTTCTTCATTGAGAATTTCATTGATGCTTTTGGTGGACACTTTCCCCGCCAGCCCTTCACTGATGCGCGTTCCAACCAGGGTTTTCAGATCCTGCCATGCCTGATCGGCATCAGTATCGCTTGGGAATAGGCGTTCCAACGCATACTGCTCGACTGTCTTTCCCTGTAAGGCGGCGAGTGCCTTCAAGCTTTGGTGCTGCTGGTCCGTGATGTCAATGGTCAGACAACTCATGGGGTCACCTCCGTAGCGCACCAGTGGGCAAGCTGAAACTGTGCTTGCACCATTATAGCGGAGCAACAATTGAATGAATGACAAAATACCAATTGACATCCTGCCCGCATGAACGGTGGTGCTTGTTGTGCACACGGTCATACGGTGGTGCTAACGGTCATCGCCTGCTGGTCCACATCCAGCAAGGTGACCTGGATGGTTAAGGTGCGGGTGTCAGCCTCCAAGGCCATTGAGAAGGCGGTGAGGCGGCGCACCCCTTCGGTGCTGAGGATGGTTCGCTTGACCTCCTGCTCCAGGTGTACCAGGTCGGCAGGCCGCTCCATCAGCTCCAGCCACGGCAGGCCGTGGTCCAGATCCAGGAACCAGTTGCCACGCAAGGAGCGCAGCCGTGTTTTTACGCGCTGTGCCAGGCAATCGCTGGCGGCAGCATAGTTGCCGCGCCCGTTGCCGAAGGTCCAATCCCCTTGGCTGTCCAAGCGCCGCACTCTCATTGGGCCGGGCCTGTCTGTCCTGGGCCGTTCTCCACGTTGTCGTGGGTGTGTGTCTCCAGGCCGATGCGGTTTGATACGACGTCGCCATGACCACGCAGTCCCTGGGTGAATTCCACGGGAAGATCAAGAACCAGTTTGCTGCCGCGCAGCGTGATCACGCCTTGGGTATCCAGTTTGAATGAGGCGCGGCCATCCAGGGTGCGCAGTACCACGCCGTCCATTTCAAACCTCGGAATGACATTGGGTAAGGAAGCAATTCCCACGCAGGCAACGGCATCAGACAGGTCATGCAGGCGATAGTCCACAGGCTCGGACGCACGGCCAGACTGGAACCAGGCATCCATGCAGCGATCTTGGAAGATGAGTTCGCATTCATCCCCAGCAGCCACGGGGAAGGTGATCACAAAGCCGCCGCCCCGCGGGAAGGATACCGGCACATCCTGGAGTACCGGTAAGGGCTGAAGGGAGCCATCGTTCCTCTTCTGCTGGATCAACGGCTGTACGGTCGCCGTTTGGGTGACTGGGTTAAAGCGGACGATCTGCCCAGGCAAGGCCACACGCAGGCGCTGGGCCAGCGCTTCGGTACTGCGTTGCAGTACGGCACTGAGGGAGGCGTTATTCCAGTCATCCAGACTCATACAGACGGCCTCACGTTCTGAAAATCACCGCCCACACAGGTCACCGTACTGAACCAGGCTTCGGCCATGACATCGCCCATGTCTTGCAGTGAGGTGATTTTGTAGTCGCCGTTGTAGATAGGGATGATCGAGTCCACGCGCACCAGGCCGCCGATGCGCAAGGCCGGATTGAGCAAGGTGGTGATTTTTAATCCATCATCGGTCACTTCGGGGGAGCCAATCATGCCGCTGCTTTGAGACAGCAGCACGGCGTCACCGGCCAGGACGGTATCGGCAGGCAGTAACATCAGTGCGCCATCCTGGATGGACCAGTCCGCACCATGATTGTTGGCCATTGCATCCAGCAGGTCGCGGGTATTGCCCGACAGGACTTTGCCGCGGGTCAAGCCACGTTGTCCCTGCATCTGGATAGGTCCCAGCCGGGTAGACGGCATGGAGGTACTCAGTGCCCGCAGTACCTGGGCATCGGTCGCCCCTGCGGCCAACGATAAGCAAACATGCCCATGGCGGTAGTCGTGATCGCCATCGCCGCATTCCAGTTCAATGATGTAATCGGTTCCATCGCGTCTCACAGAAGGCTTGATGATGTCACCGACAAATAACAGGCGCAGGTCGGCATAACCGGCGAGTAGCCGGACCCTGTTGTACTGTCGGCTGGTGAGCAAGCTCAGGTGATCGCGGTTGAGATTCCAGACGGTGATCTTGGCGGGGTTGGGGGTGGAGTCGCTGGTTTTACGGATGTCAAAGGCGATGCGCAGGGTGTCGATGGCAATCCCATCGTGGCTGGACCCCAGCTCCAGGCGATACTGGCGGCCAAACTGTTTCATGGGCGGACCTGCTCTTTTAATCCAACAAACAGCAAGCAGCGTTCGCCCAGGTCATCGTGGCGCATCGGGTCCATCTCTAAACCGCTTTCATCTGTCAGCCAAAAGAAGTAATCCACAGGACGCCGCCACAGCAGGGGGACGCCCACCACCAGGGGGACGCCTTGCGCCACGGGCTGATCTAGGGTCGCGGTGTACAGGTCCATCGACCAGCAACACGGGACCGGATTCCATCGCAGGATCAAGCGTAGGGACTCGGCACCTACGCGAAACGACTGGGTCTGATACGCGCTGCTATCCACGGGAATCTGCCACATCAGAACAGTCCAGACATCTGACGCAGTAAGGAGCGGTTCTTCTCGGTGTCCACCGGCTTAGGGTGGGTCTGGCCGCTGTGGCGTTGCGCCGCGCCTTGGGAGGCGCTCCTGCCGCGTTTGGGGGCGGGCAATGAGACACCAGAAATCGATGTTGTCTTGACGATGAACAGTTCTCGCACTGTCAGCACGCATTCAATCGAACCATCCTGGGTTTGTCTGGACGCAATGGAGAGAATCAACATGTCTTGATACGTCTGGACGCCGGTGTGTACCTCCAGGGTCTGTCCGCTGCGTTGTAGATTCCGTAGGGCGGTGTACACCTGGGCAATGCGGCCTGTGGTGGCAGAATCATCACGGGGGGTGATGGGCTGGTAATCCGGCAGCCAATCGGCCAGAGGGCGCACGGCGTGCTGGCCGTCGCTCTGGGGTGCAGTGGCTTGGCTGATCACCGAGGGCAGCTCACGTTGGGCCACACGCAGCGCCTGAGCGGTGAAGGGCAGCAGGTCCGTGGGGAATGGGACGCGATCGGTCAGGAAATTCAATGGCTCGGCCCTGTGTTCCTCTGCGGCAGGGGCTGGGCTGCGCTGGGGGTGGTAGTCCACCACAATGCCAGCAATGGTGACGGTCTGCGGCATCAGAACGGCGTGATCGCCAATCATCGCGCCAGACTCTATCGGGTTTTCAGTGATGCGCAGCTCGGCTTGGTGCGTTTCTTCAAGCACTGCATCCAGGGTGATGGTGCCGATGTGGCGGTGGGTCAGGGTGATCATGAGGGGGTGGAAAAATATCAATGGTGATTTATATCCATACGGATATAATGCAGTTCCATGAAGGTACTCCGATTCCTTGGTGACTCACTGATGTGCTTGCGGCAGTTCCCAGAGGACGCATGCAGCGATGCAGGCTACCAACTGGACAAGATACAGCGTGGTGAGCAGCCTAAAGACTTCAAACCGATGCCTTCCATTGGTAAAGGTGTTGAAGAGTTACGAATCTGGGATGACTCTGGTACTTATCGTGTTGTCTACACTGCAAGATTGGCTGATGCCGTTTATGTCTTACATGCTTTTCAAAAGAAGACGCAAGCCACAAGCAAACGCGATGTAGAACTTGCTAAGAGGCGATACACCGAACTTACAAAAGGTGCCAAATGACTAAGATAGAAACTTTTAACAGCGTATGGGATGCCTTAGCAGATACACCAGAACAGGCTGCAAATCTTCGTGCCAGGGCTGAACTCATGCGGCAAATCGCGGCAGTCATTGAAGCAAACGACTGGAATCAATCACAAGCTGCAACACACTGCGGTGTGACCCAACCACGTATCAACGACTTATTACGTGGTCGTATCTCGCGGTTCTCATTAGATGCTTTAGTCAACATCGCCACTGCCATCGGACGGCGCGTTCATGTGAAATTAGAAGCGGCATAAAAATCAAAAACAGAACGTGTTGGTCACCGGGGTGAGATTTACCGATAGGCTGGGCGGATCAAAACGCCACAGCACTACCGGTATTGCGCAGCGCCATCTGGTGGTGTCTGTTGATGTCGGCGGCGGCTTGGCGACCGGCCAGGATCGGGTCGGCGGTATGGATATCGATCTTTACTTCCTGTTGGGAATGCACGTTGGGCTGAGAACGGGCGGGCGTGGCGGCCTGAGCAGCGGCGTGGCGCGCTGTCGTCTGGGCGGCCTGCACCTGTGCATTGACGCGCTGGGCCACGTCTTGGGTGTCACGACCGGCCTGCTTCAGTGTTGGAGCAATCGCTCGGAAAAAGCCTTTGATCCGCTCGGCCCCCTGGGCGATACGCCCGACGGTACGGTCCCACAGCGTCATGAGGGTGTCGAAGGCGCTGGTCAGGGCGGCGCTGATACGGCTGCCCATGGCGCTGAACACGGCCCGCAAGCGGTTTACGGCACTATCGGCGCTGGCGATGCTGTGGCTAAAGGCCAGCGCACAGGCGTCCTTGACGCTGGCCCAGGTGGTCTTGGCGGCGGCGGCAGCCTCTTGCAGCGTGTGTTGGATGGACCCAACCGCGGCATGGGTGGTGCGGGTGCACCAGTCCCAAGCGGTGCCCACCGCCTGCTTGATCTTGTCAAAGTGGGTATAGATCGCATAGGCCAACAGGGCCACGCTTGCAATCACTACTCCAATGGGGTTGGACAAAAACGCGGCCCGCAACGCCAGCGCGGCAACCTGGAGCGCTTTCACCAACGGCCCCGCCAGCCACAGCGCCAGGGTGCGGCCTGCACCCAAAAGGCGGCCAATATGACTCACCACGTGACCGATGGCCAGTCCCGCTAAGAGGACGCCAAGGGCGTTGAGTGCGGGCGTAAGGTGTTCAATCACGGCCTTGGCGCGCTTGGCGTAGGCAATCAGTGGACCCCAGAAGGCACCGAGCAAGGACTCTCCGCCGTCCAGGTAGGTTATGAAGTCATCGACCAAGGCCACGAGGGCCACGATCCCCGCAATCAGCCAGGTGAGTGGGTTCAGTGCAAAGGCCCGGGCCAGCACCGCGCCCACGGCCAGCAGCGCCGCTTTCCAACCAATGGTTTGGTTCACCGCGCTGTTCACGGCACGGATGACGTTCCATACGGCGGTGCCCGCTGCAATGAGGATCTTGACGACTTTGCCGATGCCATCACGCAGTTGCTCTTTATTGGCAATCAACCAGTGTTTGGAGTGCTCAATCAGCCGGGTGAAGGCCGGTGCCACCCCAATGGCGATGTTGGTCCGTAACGCCCCCAGCACCACGCGCAGGCGTTCCATCGCATCGCCATACTCTAGCGCGGTATCGGCACCATCCGCGGTGATGACGCCTAGATCGTGTGCCTCTTGGAAGACGCTGTTTAACGCCTCACGACTCAGGCGCAGGGTTTGCAGCATCGTGGCATCCATGCCCAGGTTGGCCAGGATGGACTGCTGCTGTGGTGCCGACAAGCCACGGATTTTTTCTTGCACATCGCCCAGCATGTCGCCAACGGATTTAACGGAGCCATCGGCCTGTCGGGCCTGCAAGCCCAGCTTTTGGAACAGCATGGCCCCGCGCCCCACTCCATTGGCGGCTTCGCCTATTTTTTGGGACAAGGATTCAATAGAACGGGTCGAGGCCTCCACAGAGGAGCCATTCAAACGCGCCGCATAGCCCAGCTCCTGGAGCAAGGACAGGCTGGCTCCGGTGCGCTGGCTGGCGCTGGCTGGCGCTGTTGAGGGCATTGAGTTCGCTTAAGGCGCTGCCGACAAAGCGATTCATTCCCGCCAGCGCCCCGCCCATGGCGGCGGCGGCCACCGTCACGAGGCCCGTAACGCGGGTCAGGCCGGTGCTAAAGGTGTTGAAGCCTGAGGTGTCAGCGACCGCGCCAAGGCGGATCAGGAATTCGTCGAGAATCATCGCAGGGGGTTAGTGCGTCATGCTGGAGGGCATCCCATTCCACCATCGCGGTGTGGAAGCTACATAAGTCACTGAGGCAGTACACGGTGCGCAGTTGGTCAAGATCGCAATAGCCGCGCATGATCGGTGCCCAGACAAACCAGTCGGTTACGGTTGCTCGGCGTTTGGCATGGGATTCAGCTCCTGAAAGGCCGCCATGCCGCCAGCGAAAAAATCGCTGTATTGATACTTGACTCCTTCCATCAAGACGCGCAGCAGATGGGTGCGGCGGGTGTTGAAGTGCTCATTGAGCCGATCTGGGCTGAGCCGGTAGGTGGTGCCCTCGGGGGTCTTGATCGCGGTCTGTTCAAACACCAGGGCTTCTATCTCGGTCACCGCAGGGTCGCCCAGATGGCTCAGCAGCGTCCCCAGGGCAACGGAGGCGGCGCCTTGGGCGTTGGCCAGGGCGTCGGCATCCATCCCCCGCAGTAGCACCCCGGCGCGTTTGAGTGATTGCCAGGCCGCCATCGCATTGGCCGGGGTCATGACGTAGGTGATGCCATCTATTTCAAAACGATGTTCATTGTTCATGCGTTGCCAAAGCCTTTTTCTAGGGTGATGTCCATCACTTCAAACACCAGTGTCCAGGTTTCTGGATTGTGTCCGGCGCCCCGGGTAAATCCTGGGGGGTGGTGAAATACCCTTGGGTGGCTGTCACCACGTCCTGATTCAACAGGTCACGGATATCCAGGGTGAAGGGGGTGAAGGACTGGATCGCGCCGCGTTGCTGCGCCAGTCGCCTGCTCAAAAAGGCGTTGTCGGCGCTGTGCTGTTTGATTTTCAAGGTTAAGGTGCCGGAACGATCGGCGTTGGCGACAAACACGCCCGTGCCGCTGGCCCCGATGGTGTAGGCACCGGCATCGGCATTGTGTTTGGCGTCGATGACGTCCGTGCCATCGGCCCAGTCTTTGATCTGGGTTCCATTGAGCAGCACCGACACTTGTTTGGGGTCGAAGACGGACATGGGATTCCTTTATCGGTCAAAATTGATGATGACGTCCACCGCATGGATGGCACCGGCCAGCTTCACGGCGATCTGGATGGGCGGTGCCCGGCGTGCTTGGCGATCAGAGGTCGATAAGGTGTCCACTGAATCGGCCCAGACATAAAAACCAGCCTCCAGGTAATCGCCGGTGGCCAGCGCACCGAGGGCCTGCCCGTTCCAGAGGCCAGGGGCAAAGGCGCCGTTACGGACCCGTTCTGTCATACCTACTCAAATCTGTTTAAACAGATTCAAAGCTGACTTCCTGCTTCACCGAGGGCGGTTGCACCGCCGTCTTGCGACGAGGGCCAGCGCCTTCCTCTCCACAGGCTGATACCGTGGAACTCACGGCCATGTTCTTCAAATTAACCGAAGCGTTCACGTCGCGATCATGACGTGTGCCGCACCCCAAACACGCCCACTGGCGCACCGAGAGCGGCAATTCCTTGAGCGTGTGCCCGCACGTCGAGCACATCTTGCTACTGGCAAAGAAACGATCAGCCACCACAACCTGCGCACAACACATCGCCGCCTTATATTCAAGCTGCCGCCTGAATTCAAAAAAGCCCATGTCGGCGATGGAACGTGCCAAATGGCGATTCTTAACCATGCCTTTCATGCCTTTGACAGTCAGGTTCTCAATGCCAATGGTGTGAAAGCGCCGGGTAAGATCGCTGGTGAGTTTGTGCAGTGCATCTAAGCGAATTGCTGCAATACGTGCATGTAGATGCGCCAATGTGGCTTTGGCTTTGTGACGATTGGTAGAACCTTTGACTTTACGCGACACACTGCGTGAAAGCCTGCGCACGCGACCCAGCAGCGCCCTGTGGGGCCTGGGGCCACAGATTGTTTCTCCGGTTGAGAGCGTTGCCAGCGCCAACACACCCAGATCAACACCCACCGCGCCTTGCTTTTCAGCTTGAGGTAGATGTGATGGATCGGGCAGGTCCACGGTGATGCTAACAAACCAACGTGCAGCCACACGCGACACGGTGGCTGACATGATTCTGCCGGCAAAGCGCAACGTCTCACGCATGCGCACCCAGCCTAGGCGAGGAATGCGAATGCGTGAAGCGTCAAGGTCAAACTGGTCATTGGTCAGCGTGAATCGGTCATGCACGCCCTTTTTACGGGACTTCGGATACTTGGCACGACCTGCGAAGAAGTTCTGAAATGCCTACCCCAACTGGATGATTGCCATTTGAGGCGCGTTCTTGGTGACTTCGCCCATCCATGGAAACTGCTCACGCTTGATCGCGTTCAATTGCCGCCGCAAGGAATGTTGCTATGGCTTGGGAAGGGCACTGTCCAACGTACATGCTTCATATTGATGCCTCCATTCGGCTAACGCCCAGTTATAGGAAAAACCGGCCACACCTGCCGCACGCGACAGGTGGGTCGCCTGTACATTGTTAGGGTCCAGTGCAATACGGTGGGCCATCAGCATGGCGATGCCTCTACCGCTGTCTTCACGGCCTCCAGCAATTTCTGGTTCTTGCGGGAACGGCTGCCGTACAACCGTGCACTAAACACAGTGATGATCTCCAGCACATCTTTGGCAAGGTCTTCTTCAAAGCTTGTGTCTTGGCCCTGGTTGAGAATGACCACTTCAACATTTTTGGCCTCGCACAGCGCCAACACCAGTTCAGCACCAAAGCACAACAAACGATCCTTGTGAGTGATGACCAGCCGTCCTATCTGACCTTGATGATGGCATCAAGAAGCCGTTTCAAGCCCTTCTTGTGGTAGTTCATACCTGAACCAAGATCAGCGATGACCTCGAATGTCCAGCTCTGTTGGGCGCAGTACAACTCCAGTACCTGCTTTTGCCGTTCCAGATCATCCTTCTGATCGTGGCTGGAGACACGGCCATAGGACACAGTACGCCGGTTGGCCTCGGCTTGGGCACGAAACATCTCAGGGCGCAGTTTCGCCATATCGTAGCGGCGATGACCGCCGACGGTATGCTCGACGATCAACCGGCCTGACGCTTCCCAGCGCCGTGATCGACACCCCAAATGCCTGTGCCGCTTCGCCAATGCCAATTCAGGAGGCCGTGGAAGCGCTCCAGTGGACCAAGGCCAACCACCGTCCCACCTTCGGCCTCTCAGATCGCGCATGGTTGGCCTGCGATGTGTTTAAGCGCGCATGGCGCAACGCGCATCCGGCCATTGCCGCGTTTTGGCAGGCGTTGCAGTGCGCAGTCACAGACGCCATCGGCCACCCCGAAACGGCGCACACCTGCTGCGGTATCACCGTGCAGTACAGCCGTGCATGGCTGCGTCTGCGTCTGCCGTCGGGGCGGGTGCTTTACTACGCCGCTCCCAGAGTCGATGAGCACGGCGCGCTGTCCTACATGGGCACGCATCCGGTAACGCGCAAATGGACGCGCATCACCACCTACGGCGGCAAGCTGGTCGAGAACATCACCCAAGCTGTCAGCCGCGACGTGTTGGCCGCCTGCATGCCTGCGATTGAAACCGCCGGTTACGCGATTGTGTTAACCGTGCACGACGAAATCATTACCGAAGCCGATGACAACGCCGCTTTCAATGCCGCGCACTTGGCCGCACTCATGGCCACACCGCCCCCCTGGGCACAGGGGTTGCCCTTAGCGGCGGAAGGCTTCCAAACCCACCGGTATAGGAAGCAATGATGACCATTCCCCGTGAGCGGACAATCGAACGTTATTTAGTGGCCCAGGTCAGGGCCAAGGGCGGTGAAATCCGCAAGGTGAAATGGGGGGGCCGCCACGGTGCGCCGGACCGTATCGCCATGCTACCCAACGGGCGCACCCTGTGGGTGGAACTCAAAGCCCCAGGCCAGCAGTGCACACCGCATCAAGTCCGTGAGCATGAGCGCATGCGCGGCATGGGCCAGCGCGTGGTCGTGGTCGATTCCTTAAAAGGCGTGGATGAGGTGCTGGCGTGACTCAGAAAAACGCTTTGATGATCAGTGCAGCAACGCCCGCCACGAGCACGCCTAGCATCCACTTGAGTAGGAGCATTTCGCCTTTTATCTCAGCAAAGCGCGTATTCACCTGCGCAAAGCGCTGGTCCATGTTCTTTTCCACCTGCGCAAAGCGCGTATTCACCTGCGCAAAGCCTTCCTTCATATCCGCTTCAAGACGCGCTAATGCCTTGCCGTTTTTAGATTCAGACTCAGCAAGGCCTTGTAAATTTATTTCTAGCACTTCGGCCAAGGCTTCGGCTTCGGCCTCTGCGTGGGCCGCGGGAACCCCTGCCGTTTTCAGCCGGTTCGCAAATTTAAGCGTATCGAACGCTACAGATGTCACACAGTCCCCCGCTTTAGCTCCATGTGGTGGCGAGTATAGCAGCGTGCCTCCCACCCATCCTGAAGTGCTGCACGGAGCATTGGCATGAACCTGCGCCCCTACCAACACACCATCGTTGATTTCATCCTGACGCACCCACGCTGCAATTTGTTTGTGCCCATGGGTTTGGGGAAGACAGTAGCCACGCTGACGGCGTTAGATGTGCTCCTGGTGGTGGAAGACATTGCGCCTATTTTGGTGATTGCTCCGCTGCGCGTTGCGGCCACGACATGGCCGGATGAGGTGGCCAAGTTCCCCCATTTGCGCCATCTGCGGGTGTCCGTGGTCGTGGGTAGTGCGGCGGCACGTCGCCACGCCTTGGAGCAGGAGGCGGATATCTACTGCATTAATTACGACACTCTGAAATGGTTAGTGGAGTTTTACAAGGACCGTTGGCCGTTCCGTATGGTGGTCGCCGATGAGTGCTCCAAGTTGAAAGGGTTCCGGCTGCGGCAAGGAACACGGCGCGCCCGCGCACTGGCCACGCATGTGCATACCAAGGTGGAGCGCTACGTTGGGTTGACCGGCACGCCCGCGCCCAATGGGCTACAGGACCTGTGGGCGCTGATGTGGATGGTGGATCGTGGGGCACGGCTTGGGACGCATTTTAAAGCGTTTATCGATCGCTGGTTCCGTGCGATGCAGATCGGCAGTGATCCGCATGCGGTGCGCTTTGCGCCCACGCCACATGCATCTCAAGAGATTCAAGACAAGATACGCGACCTGTGTTTATCACTTGATCCACAGGCGTACTTCGATTTACGCCAGCCGATTGTCAATACGATTCGCGTTGCGTTGCCAGCACATGCGCAACGTCTGTACAAGGCGATGGAACAAGATATGTTCATCGCCTTGGAATGCGGTGCTGAAGTAGAAGCCTTTAACGCCGCCAGCAAGACAATTAAATGCCTGCAACTGGCCAATGGTGCGCTGTACACCGATGACACACGTCAGGCCTGGGAAGTCGTGCACGATGCGAAATTAGAGGCGCTGCACGACATTATCGAAGAAGCCGCCGGTATGCCGGTGTTGGTGGCGTATCACTTTAAAAGTGATGTCGCACGGTTGCAGCGTGCCTTCCCCAAGGGGCGTGCTTTGGACAAACACCCCGACACGATCCGCGATTGGAATGCGGGGAACATTCCCGTGCTATTTGCCCATCCGGCCAGTGCCGGTCATGGCTTAAATCTGCAAGACGGCGGAAATATTTTGGCCTTCTTCGGCCACTGGTGGGACCTGGAGCAGTACCAGCAGATCATCGAACGCATTGGGCCGACACGTCAGGCGCAAGCCGGACATACGCGGCCTGTATTTATTCACCACATCGTGGCGGCGGGCACGGTGGATGAATTGGTGATGGCCCGCCGTGAATCTAAACGCGAAGTACAGGACCTGCTGCTGGAAGCGGTGAAACGCAGAGAAACAGGCAAACCACTCACATCACAAGGAGCCATGACGCGATGAGCGCCCCATCAAATGAAAAGCATCAAGACACCCCACCACTCGAGTTATCCGATGAATGTGTGAGTCATTTTTCAGAACTTATTAAAGCGTTAGCTGCTTATAAGGAGATGAATGCAAAGAAGCAGGGGGAGGAAACCGAGCAGGAATCAGACAATGATTGAGACGCAAGCAAAACAACTACGAGACATGCCCCCAGCCGCTGGTTTATGTCTTTCTAGAAGTGAGGTGGCCGAGTTATGCGGTACTCCGCAACGCGCTCGCCAAGCCGCTTTTCTTAGGAAGAACGGCATTCGGCATTATCTGGATGCGCATGACTGGCCTGTCGTGCTGCGTGCTGCAATTGACGCGATGCCGCCTTCTGCGGTGGTTCGGCCTGTGTGGAAGTCTAATAAGGTCGCTTATGGGACGTAAGCCAATCAAAGCAGGCGCGATTCCGAGGTTTCGCGTGCGCCCTCAGAAGTCCGGCGTGGTGTATTACTACTACGATCATGGCGGCAAGCCACGCAAAGAGACGCCACTAGGACGCGACTACGGGTTAGCCATCAAGCGGTGGGCTGAGCTGGAGCATGCGCAGATCACTCCTGCGATTGCGGTGACGTTCCGCCATGTGGCCGAGCGTTACCGCGCTGAGGTGATCCCAACAAAGGCGTATAACACCCAACGCATGCACCACGTATATTTAAACTATCTGTTGCAGTTTTTCGACGATCCCCCCGCGCCGTTTGAGTCAATTAAACCTGTGAATATCCGCCAGTATCTAGATTGGCGGCCTTTTAAGGTAAGCGCTAATCGCGAAGTAGCATTATTTTCGCATCTTTGGAATTGGGCGCGGAGTAAGGGAATTACTGATCTTCCTAACCCTTGTGGGGGTATCCGGCGTAATAAGGAGCGGGGGCGCGACGTGTATATAGATGATACGACGTACCGCGCTGTGTACCAGGCAGCGGACCAAACGCTCAGGGATGCGATGGACCTCGCCTATCTGACGGGGCAGCGTGTGAGTGATGTTGTGTCTATGGATGAGCGCCATATTGTTAATGGCGCTTTGGAGATTTGCCAAGCTAAAACGGGAGTGAAATTGGCGATTGCGATTACGGGTGAATTGTCAGTTTTAATAAAGCGTATTTTTGATCGCAAGCGGGGGATGAAGCTGCGTAGCACGCGTTTGATTGTGGATGCGAAAGGCTTGGAGCTAAGTCGTATAGGATTGCGTTACAGGTTTGATAAGGCACGTGCTGCCGCAGGGGTCGCCAAGGAGGTATTCCAATTCCGCGATCTACGCGCCAAAGCGGCGACCGATAAGGCAGATTTGGCGGGCGATATGCGCCAAGCACAAGCACAATTGGGGCATGCGTCGGTGACGATGACGGAGCACTATGTACGCAAGCGCAAAGGGGCGAAGGTGACGCCTACGCGGTAAATTGCGGAGCGCTCCCAATATTGCGGAGCGGGCATATTTTTGTAACCAATTGATCATAATCATGATTCATCCCCCATCCATCAACAGAAACCAAGCCTGTTCGGCTTCAGCTAACCGTCTGGCAGCATGCTCGCGCTCATCGCCAAGACGCCTCATCACTTCGCCATTGGCATAATTGACCGGATCGGCAAGCTTGCGATCCAATTCGGTCAAGAGCGTCTCCAATTCGCTCACATGCTTTTCCGCAACCAATAGCTTTTGTGAGTTGACCGACTTTTTCACTGGGAGTTGAGAAGTAGGCGATTTGGCAGTCAACGAAGCCTGTGGCTGATTGACCTCCTCTGTCTTGGCGCGCACACCACGTGCCGCGGGACGTGTCCGCAGCCAAGCAGCGTATTGGTCAAGATCACCAGCAAACGGCTCGACCACACCATCAGCAACACGCCAAAACGTGTCGCACACTAAGCCAATCAAGTGACGGTCGTGCGAGACCATCACAATTGCTCCATCAAAATCACTCAGCGCCTCAGCCAAGGCTTCGCGCATCTCTAGATCCAGGTGGTTGGTGGGTTCATCAAGTAACAAAACATTCGGCTGCCGCCAAGCAATCAACGACAATGCCAAGCGCGCACGCTCACCTCCGGAAAAACCATCCACAGGTTCAAAGGCACGATCTCCAGGAAAATTCCATTTACCCAAAAAGTCGCGTATGGATTGGATCGGTGCTTGCGGCGCAAGGGTACGGAAATGATCAATCGGCGATTGTCCCTCGTGCAGTGATTCAACCGTGTGCTGTGCAAAATAGCCAATACGCACATCAGGATGAGCGATGCGCTCCCCCGTCAAAGGGGCCAGGTCACTCACCAATGTTTTGACCAGGGTCGATTTTCCGGCACCATTGGGACCAAGCAACCCAATACGGTCTCCCGCCTCAAGTCCAAAATCAACACGATGAAGAATCACGGCAGGCTGCGAAGGTGCTGCCGCATGGATATCAACAGGTGGAGGATCGGAGGGTGTAGACGGAGACAATACCGAATAACCGCAATTCACCTGGCGCAGCGTAATCAAGGAATGCGGTTGTTTGGTTGGCGGTGCAAACGTGATACGGAATTCACGCTCCATACGGACAGCCTCCGTTCCAGCCAACTTTTCTAAGCGTTTGATCCGGCTTTGTGCCTGCTTGGCTTTTGATGCTTTAGCCTTGAAACGGTCAATGAAGCTCTGCAAGTGAACACGCTCGGCCTGCTCTTTCTCAAAAGCAATCTGTTGCTGGCGTAGTTGCTCGGCACGTTGACGCTCGAAGTCGGTGTAGCCGCCCACGTATAGTTTGGCGTTACCATCATGCAAATGCAGGATATGCGTGGCAACGTTATCCAAAAACTCACGGTCATGACTAATCAGCAGCAACGTACCAGGGTACTTCTGCAACCATTGTTCTAACCAGAACACGGCATCCATATCCAGATGGTTGGTTGGTTCGTCCAGTAACAACAGATCACTGGGCATCATCAGTGCACGTGCCAGGTTCAAGCGGACGCGCCAGCCACCAGAGAACGTCGAGACAGCACGCCGCTGCGTCTGTGTGAGAAAACCCAGGCCATGCAGCAATTTACCTGCACGTGCTTCGGCGTCGTAACCGCCGATCTCGGCTAAGCGCTGATGGGCAGCGGCTACCGCCTCCCAATCCTCGCGTGCATTCGCCTCTGCCTCGACACGCAGGACCTCGGCAACCACATCATCACCACTGAGTACAAAGTCCAGGGCCAGATCCGATAAGGAGGGTGTTTCCTGCGCAACACTGGCAATACGTAATTTTCCAGGTAACTCAACATTGCCTTTGTCCGCTTCTAATTCGCCACGGATCGCTGCAAACAGACTGGACTTTCCAACACCATTGCGACCAACCACGCCAACACGATCCCCCGCATGCAAGGTGATATCAACATTGGACAGCAACAACCGCCCACCGCGGCGCATTGCGAAATGACGTAGAGAGATCATGCAACCTTCCTTTGATAGAGAAACAGCTCAGATAAACAGCGCTTGTGAGATGGCATTTTATTTAACGTTATGATTGTTTGGGTTTGGAAAACAGCATAAGACCCTCATTACATGGTTTTGCCATGTCTCTCACACAGCACAATTTCATGTTGAAGGTTGCAATGAACCCATTTGTATCTCTCACAGTAGCAAGCGTAACCGCACTCTTTGTTGCCTCCCCTGCGTTCGGTCAGGAGGCCACGCAATCTACAACGCTGGATACGATGATCGTTACCGGCACGCACGTGACCGAGCGTACTGTGGTGGAATCCCAATCGCCGATTGACATTATCAGCGCTGCACACTTGGCCGCTACGGGTAGTTCAGAACTGGCTACGGCGCTGTCCCGAATGTTGCCATCATTAAACTTTCCGCGTCCGGCACTGGCAGATGGCACCTCCGGTATTCGTCCGGCACAGATGCGTGGACTAGCGCCGGATCAAACATTGGTGCTGATCAATGGCAAGCGCCGCCACCTATCGGCGCAAATCAATGTCAATGGCACGATTGGGCGCGGCAGTTCAGCCGTTGATCTGAACACGATTCCCATCACCGCGATTGAGCGTATAGAAGTGCTGCGTGATGGGGCCTCGGCACAATATGGCTCAGATGCAATCGCCGGGGTCATCAATATTGTGCTGAAAGGTGCCACTCAGGATGGCAGTTTGGCAGTGGAACACGGTCAGTACAGCGCCGGCGATGGTGCCACATCCAAGCTATCCGGGGATTCCGGAATCTCTTTCGCTAACGGACGCGGCACGCTGCACCTGGCAATGGACATCAGCCAACAAGAGCAGACTAATCGTGCTGGTCCCTATCAAGGGAGCGCGCCCAATACCGGCAACTATCCCGACATTGGACGTACTGCATTTATCTACGGTGACCCAGGGGTCAATGCGGCTGCGTTCTCAGCTAATGGCATGTTCCATGTTGGGGAGCATGTGAAGGGTTACGCCAACGCCATGCTCAGCAACCGCGACATTACGTCGTTTGCGTTCTATCGCTCACGCAATCACAACGGGCAAAGCATGTTGCTGGCGCAGCGATATCCAGAGGGTTACGTGCCTGAAATCGAGCAGAACAGCAAAGACCGTTCACTGGTTGCCGGACTCAAGGGCAGCACCGAGCACGGCTTGAACTGGGATATGAGCTACAACTATGGAAGCAATCATATCGGCTTCCACACCAACAACAGCATTAACTACAGTCTGGGTGTGGAAAGTCCAAGGGATTTCTACGATGGTGCGTTGGAGTACACGCAACACTTGCTCAACACCGATTTTACTAAGGTGCTGGATTGGGGCCTGACTTATCCAGTCACACTCTCCTTCGGCACCGAATACCGCTATGAACAGTGGAACCAGTCCCCTGGCATTCCGGCTTCATATAACGGCATGACCGGCGGCGCGCAGGGATTTGCGGGGTTTTCACCTCTGAATACCGTGCATGCGAACCGTAATAATTACGCTCTGTATGCTGGACTGGATGGCGATCTTAGCGAGCACCTATCTGCAGGAGTGGCCGGGCGGTTCGAGCACTACTCTGATTTTGGCAATCAGACATCAGGCAAGCTCTCGGCACGCTATGCATTGACTGATCAGGCGGCGCTACGCGCCACCATCGGCAATGGCTTTCGTGCGCCGTCACTGGCACAGCAACGCTACCAAGTGGTCACCAGTACCTACAGCAACGGTACTTTCTACGAGTCAGGGACGTTCCCGACAACGAGTCCCGTTGCGCAAGCACTGGGTGCAGCGCCGCTGCGGGCTGAATCATCGTTGTCCTATAGCCTGGGTTTGGTACTACAACCGTTCGAACGGCTTTATTTGACGCTGGATACCTACCAAATCGACATCGCGCACCGGATCTTGCTGTCTTCCAATCTTAACGATGCAGCGGTACTTGCTGCACTACAGCAACAAGGCAATAGCAACGTTACCAGCGTTCGCTATTTCGCAAACGCGGCCAATACCCGCACCCGTGGTGTCGACTTGGTCGGTACGTATACGATTCCGTTCGCTGTAGGTCAGCTTGATCTGACCACAAGCTACAGTGGCATCGGCACCAGGATTCGCAGTGCAGTCACACAGCCAGCAGCACTCTCGGCCATCGGTTCAACGCAGACGATTGTAGGACGGGACGAAATCGGTCGGCTGGAAGAGAGTTTCCCGAAAGACAAGCTGATCCTCAGCGGTACGTGGAAGCTGACACAGTGGGATCTGATGCTCGCAGCAACACGCTACGGCACGGTAACGGTGCGTAATCCAACGTCCGTCTCACGCGATCAGACGTACGGCGCTCGCTGGGTAGTCGATGCGTCGGCCAGCTATAAGTCAGACATGCACTGGATGTTGACGTTGGGTGCAAACAATCTGTTGAATGCTTATCCAGATAAAACAGTCAACGCAATCAACTCGATCTACGGACAGATGCCTTACAGCAACTATGCGCCCTTCGGTTTTAACGGGACGTACGTGTATGCACGTATCGGTTACAGTTGGTAAGCGCCGCGGCCAGACGCTGCTTGACGGGAATCAGGTGCATCTTCAAAACGCGTGATGCTCTGCTTAGGTATCGCATCGCGTTGCAGTCATCAACGCAGGAAGAATGCCGATTGCGATGCCGCATCGGCATTCAACTGTGCCAGTGCATCTGAGAACGCCTCTATTGGCTGGGCACCATTCACTGCAATACGCCCATCCATCAGGAAAAATGGGACACCGTTTGCACCGTAACGCTGCAAGCGGCGCTGATCATCCTCTATCTCAGCGATAAAATCTTGACCAGCAAATAATGCGGCAACCGCTGTGCGCTCCAATCCCACGTCAAGCGCTAAAGGCGCCAAAATATCAGTATCCAATATGGGAGTTCCTTCGCTGAAATAAGCGCTGTAAAAGCGCTCCAAAAGGACTTCTTGCAATCCCTGGCGGTGTACCAAATACAACAAGCGGTGTGCCTGCAGGGTATCTGCGCCCTGAGTACCAAGCAATCGATACATTAAGCCTTCTTCGGCAGCAATTTTCTCAATACGTTGCTGTATTGCCACAATCTGTTCGGCGGAACCACCATAACGCTGCTGGAGTACGTCAATCACTGGAAGGGGAATCAGTTCCGGCATTAATCGGAATGCGCGGTGACGTACTCTGATGTGGGCAAACAATGATGAATTGCGGAGGGCGCGCTCCAAACGCCGCTTGCCAATCCAGCACTAAGGACAGATCAGATCCGACCATATCTGGATCTCCACAACAGGACTCGACATTGCGACACTCCTTAAAAATATCAGTAGAGACGTAGATACAAGCCAATCAGGGACATGCCATCTCCAGATCACGAGGATAGTCTGTAAAGGATACGTACGGTGACGTTTCTTTTTAAATCTGCTGATTTAAGGGTACGTGGAACACAAGTCATACTGACATACACGCCATGTATTGCGACTCACCAGACAATACGGGACACGTGCTCCTGGCAATGCACGTTATCTGTACCGCTGCCTGACATCCGTACCAAGAGTGGGGGTGAGATGGTAGCCACCCGTAAGATCGATCCCTCTGAGAGGAGGCGCAAATGGCTCTTCAGTCGGATTCAGCATGGATCAGTAGAGTTAAATCAAGCATCGCGTATTTTTCTGCTGATGTCTTCAGTATCCGATTGATCGTGTCTGCCCTAAAGAGGCTCTGAAAGAGACTTAGAAATACCGCGATTAACAATGAAGCAGCAGCGAGTTAATGAGAACACTCAGGTTAAATCTAGTGTAAATCTGATAAAAAATAAATGAATAATTTGACATTTAATAATTATTCGCGTTAATCGTTAGTAACGCATCCACTATGGCGCTTTTTTCCTTCTCATTTATCTCACAGCTGGAGTCGCCGCTATTATGAAGAACAGGTCCTGCTCCCTTGCGCTTATCATCACGATCGCTCTGATTTGCACCATCTCTCCACTACAGGCACAGAGCACCTCAAACAAAACTCTGGATACTCTCATCGTCACTGGTACACGCATTAGCGACCGTACTGCCGCGGAATCATCCTCACCAATTGACATTATTTCCCAAGAATCACTGGAAGCCACTGGGACAACAGAATTAGCCACTGCGCTGTCTCGCATGGTGCCATCGCTCAACTTTCCTCGTCCGGCAGTCAGCGACGGCAACGATGCAGTACGCCCAGCACAACTGCGCGGCTTGTCTCCAGACCAAGTCCTGGTGTTGGTCAACGGCAAGCGTTATCACACCACTGCGCTGGTTAATCTCAATGAGATCCAGGGTCGCGGCTCAGCACCTGCTGATCTCAACACGATTCCCATTGCTGCAATCGAACGTATCGAAGTACTGAGGGATGGTGCATCAGCACAGTACGGTTCAGATGCAATTGCCGGTGTCATTAACATCGTTCTCAAGGGGGCTGGTAAAGGGGGCAGCATTACGGGTCACTATGGTGAATACAAAGTCAAGGATGGGAAGCAATATGAGTTATCCGGGGACACGGGATTGAGTTTCGCAGGCACCGGAAAAGTTCACTTTGCTGCTCAAGGCGGTCACGAGGACCAGACCAATCGCGCCGTACCCTATAACGACGGCATCATCAGGCAACGCTACGGTGACCCGAAGATCAATCAAGGGGCGTTTTCGTACAACGGCAGTTACAGCCCGACAGAAGGTGTGACCTTCTATTCATTCGGTATGGTGAGCCGCCGTAAGGTGCTATCCAATGGCTTCTACCGTTGGGCCGACGATGCACGCAACCGACCGGAAATCTATCCAGAAGGTTTTCTGCCGCAAATCTACAACGTTGCCAATGACACGTCCTGGGTGAGCGGTATGAAAGCGTCGACTGCATGGGGACTCAACATCGACCTAAGCTACAATTATGGCAACAATCAGCTGACTTTCGATGTCAGAAACAGTCTCAATAACAGTCTGGGGCTGAGCAGTCCCACTGCATTCTATGCCGGCGGTCTAGAGATCACGCAGCATGTACTCAACGCAGACTTCAATAAGTCGGTGGATTGGGGACATCTGGCATATCCGCTGAACTTGGCATTCGGCGTGGAATGGCGTGGTGAAATATTCAATGAATATCAAGGAGAGGAAGCTTCCTATATAAACGGCGGAGTGCGTTCCAGTGCCGGTACGCTCTTACCAGGAGCACAAGTATTTTCTGGCTTCAAGCCATCCGATTCCGGCGGTTTTGATCGTAACAGCCATTCGATGTACATCGATCTGGAAGGCAATTTGACGGAGAAATTCTCTGCTGGAGTTGCCGGACGCTACGAACACTACAGTGACTTCAGCAACACCAGGACAGGCAAAGTGTCACTGCGTTACGCCTTCACTCCCCAAGTCGCGGTACGCGCCACCACGTCCAACGGCTTCCGTGCACCCTCTCTGCAACAGCAGTTTTTCCAATCAATCGCTACCGACTTTATCGCAGGTATACCTTACGAAATCGGCACTTTCCGCACTGACAACGCGGCCGCAGTCGCGCTGGGTGCGGAACCATTAAAAGCTGAGAAGTCCAAAAACTATAGTCTGGGTTTGGTCGTGCAACCAGTCGATGATCTGCATCTGACAATTGATGCGTACCGTATCAATATTGATGACCGTATCGTCCTTTCTGAAAATCTAACTTCAACCGCAGTACGTCATTACCTGCAAGCAAACGGCTACGCCGGCATCGGCGGCGGGCGCTATTTCACCAACGGGGTTGACACTAAGACAACTGGCCTGGATGCAATCAGTAGCTACCATTGGGCGCTGAGCAACAGCACGATGGATTTCACGCTTGGTTATAACTACAACAAAACAGAGGTCAAGCGCGTCGCCGACAACCCAACACGGTTAACAGCGATAGACCCAAGTGCCGTACGCATTAGCCAAGCTGAGCTGACTCGCATCACCAGAGGGGCTCCTCGCGACAAGGCGTTCCTCAGTGGAGTGTGGAACATCGGCCACTGGTCGTTTACCACCACAGGCACGCGCTGGGGTGAGTTCACGGTCTACAACACACCAACGGCTGTGCCCGTGCAACAGAGGTTCGCTCCAAAATGGACACTGGATCTAGCGGTGTCTTACAAGTTGCAGCACTGGAATTTCACGATAGGTGGGGACAATGTCACCAACACCTATCCAGAACGCGATCTCATCGGGCAAGGAACACCGGCCTATTTACCGTATAGCAGATCTTCACCTTTTGGCTTCAACGGAGCATTTGCCTACGCCAACATCAGCTACAACTGGTGAATCCAGCCCCTGGGCCGATGCCTAACGTCGGCCCAGGAACATTGAGTATGAGTTTGGAATAATGGAAGTCTCCAAACGCTAGTTAACATGCATAGCGTTGCAAGGATTTTCCTACAGAGAGAGTATGTGTATTGAGCGCATCAAAATCACAGCCGCTCAATTTATACAGGTCAAACACTCTTTTTAGCCGCATTACCTAGGAAATGCGGCAACGTCAATGCGATGACTCTATAGGGTAAAGGACGCCATCCTATATTTGGCTGACCACGGCTACACATGGCTTGGCCTACCCAAGCGCTTCGGCCACTGGTATACGATCTACAGATGCATCACATAACATCAGTATAAAAATAGATCCAGAACAGTACAGCAGCGCACCCCAAACAACGGTCCATCGGTGATCAACAAGTCCCATGATAGATGGCACAAAAACACCCTTTGGAACAGGCACTCATCACTTTGTCTGTAACGCTTGGAGAAGCAGACGATAGGCTGAAAAATCACTCATTGTGAAGTTGTTCTAGCGACAGAATCGCCTTTTGCAGATACGCATAGGGTACCGCAGAGAATACTGCAGAATTCTTAAAATAATGTTTGACTTAGATTTCACCCTAGTCGTGCCACTACTACGCACATGCAGCGAGTCTCAAGAATACGAGGACACAATGTACATGCACTGCGATGAGATGAAACCGCTATTACGCATGCTCAATGGCTATCACAACAGTAGATAGAGCAAGCTCTGTGTCATGCGCATGACACAGATCCACTTTGATACCTGGATGAAATGGCTTGCGATTATAAAGAGGCGCATCAAAATGTCTTATCAGAAGACATATTTAAGCCAATCTGTATCAGCAGCGTATACTATTTAAAGACATTAATAGTCCCATAACGGACTCGGCTCAGCATTTCCCCCATATCAACAGCCTCTTTTCATGCCTTTCTCCACTTCTCCAGGAAAGTGCATCAGTGGATACCTACTGATATTTCCAGGACGCTTCACACACAAGGTACACAATGCACCACGACACCAGTCTCATCGACATCATCGCCGTCGGCCTCAGCTTGGCTTTCGTACTCGGCGCACTGGCACAACGCCTGAAACTCTCGACCCTGGTTGGCTATCTTGTTGCCGGCATCTGCGTTGGTCCGTTTACACCTGGCTTTGTTGCTGACCAGCAAATTGCTAATCAGTTGTCTGAATTGGGCGTGATGCTGTTGATGTTCGGCGTGGGGCTGCACTTCTCTTTGGAGGACTTGCTCGAAGTTAAAGCAATCGCAATCCCGGGCGCACTCGTACAGATCGCGGCGGCAACCCTACTTGGTTGGGGCTTAGCCTGGACCATGGGCTGGCCGATGGTGCAAGGCGTGGTGTTCGGCTTGGCATTGTCAGTCGCCAGTACTGTAGTGCTGCTTCGTGCACTTGAAGAGCGGCGCTTGATCGACACGCAGCGTGGACGTATCGCAGTAGGCTGGTTAATCGTTGAAGATTTAGTGATGGTACTGGCGCTGGTCCTGCTACCAGCACTGGCACAGATGCTCAACGGTAACGAATCTGTTGCAGGACACACGCAGAACGCCGGCAGCGATAGTAACGCGATGCTGACCGCTCTGGGCTGGACATTACTGAAGATGACTGGCTTTGTTGCAGTCATGCTTGTGGTCGGGCGCAGGGTGATCCCATGGTCGCTGGAGAAAGTAGCGGCAACTGGGTCACGCGAATTGTTTACTCTGGCTGTTCTTGGTATTGCGCTTGGCGTGGCATTCGGTTCGGCAAAACTGTTCGGCGTCTCATTTGCATTAGGTGCGTTCTTCGCCGGGATGGTGCTCAAAGGCTCAGAGACAAGTCACGCTGCAGCTACCGATTCACTGCCATTGCGGGATGCCTTCGCAGTACTGTTCTTTGTGGCTGTCGGCATGCTGTTCAATCCAGCAATCCTGATTGAACACCCCTTTCAGGTATTGGCCACTTTTCTAACGATTACTATCGGCAAATCGGCGGCAGCTTTCCTCATCGTACGCGCATTTGGCCATCCAACCAGCACTGCGCTCACCATTTCTACCAGCTTGGCGCAAATCGGCGAGTTCTCGTTCATTCTCGCAGGACTTGGAATACAGTTGGCGATCTTACCGGAGACCGGACGTGATCTAATTTTGGCCGGGGCATTGTTATCGATCATCGCCAATCCATTCTTGTTCACCTGGCTAGACCGTTGGCAGGCACAACAAACAGCAGAAGAAACCACTCTGGTTGAACCTGAGCTGCCACCAGGCCCCAGTCCCGACTTGTACAACCATGCCATCGTCATTGGCTATGGCCGGGTTGGTAGCATGTTGGCGCAACTACTGCAAAGCAGACATGTACCGCTACTAGTGATTGACGACAACAGCGAACATGTTCTTAAAGCACACGCAGCGGGAATTCCTGCGATCCGCGGCAGTGCCGCCGCTGACCTGGTATTGGCAGAAGCACATCCAGAACGAGCGAAAATCGCAGTGCTGGCCATCCCACAACCACTGGAGGCTGGCGAGATACTTGCCAAGCTGCGTGCATTGAATCCAGAGCTGACCCTAGTCGCAAGAGCGCAAAACGACGCTGAGGTCAAGCACCTGCTGGGACACGGCGCCGATGCCACTGTAGTAGCAGAACACGAAATGGCACACTCGTTGGCCGAAATGGTACTTTCATCGACCAATCATCCCAACAGTACACGCCTACAACCTGCCATAGCGTGAACCACACCGCCCACATCAGGCTGCTGCGCCACTCAAATAGCCGAATCTCTCAAAACAACACTCATCAATCATGCGTGTACTGGCATCTGCAATCGATAGTGTTCACCATATGTACCCAGGACGTCTGTTTACCTTTGGCGTCTTTGGAATTGAGCCTGATACGAACGTTTAGACGATCAATTTCACGCCTGTAGGTTGGTAGGTTTCCTGGGAATTGTTTTAAGAGAAGCACGCGGTGTTGCCTCCATTGAGATCACGCCGCAACGGCAACCCGCACAATGTCACCGATTTGAAATAAAAATATCATTTCATGTCGCTACCTTTTGGCACTTTAACTAGCAATTTTAATTAAATTAGGAACGATCGGAGTTTTCATGAAAGTACATTTTGCTGGTTTCACTCTCCTTTGTTTATGCACTGCCGTAACAATCACCGGCTGTAAACCTTCCAACGATAACCAGTCAACAGGCGTCAGTCAGGATGCGAACAGTACGACGCCCCCCTCTGCCGAGCAAACCAAGAGTGTGAAGATTTCAGGCGCAGGTGCCTCATTTATATATCCACTGATCTCGCAATGGTCAGCCGACTACAACGCCGCCACTGGCAATAAAATTAACTATCAGTCAATCGGCTCAGGCGGTGGTATTGCCCAAATCAAAGCCGCCACAATCGATTTTGGTTCTTCTGACAAGCCACTTGACAGCAGCGAACTGACCAAAGCGGGTCTAGGGCAGTTTCCATCGGCCATAGGCGGCGTCGTGCCGGTGGTCAATCTAGACAACATCGAACCAGGCAAACTACGCCTTACAGGCCCCCTGCTTGCAGATATTTTCCTGGGGAAGATCAGTAAGTGGAATGACGCAGCAATCATCAGCGCCAATCCGGGGTTACATCTTCCCGACACTAAAATCAACATCGTGCATCGTTCCGATGGCTCTGGCACGACATTCAATTTCAGCAACTATCTATCAAAAGTCAGCGCGGAATGGAAACAGAAAGTGGGTGAAGGCACTTCAGTGCAGTGGCCCGGAGGCGTCGGCGGTAAAGGCAACGAAGGTGTAGCCTCATATGTTCAACAGATTAAAGGCTCGATCGGCTACGTTGAACTGGCGTATGCGCTTCAGAACAAAATGTCATATACAGCACTCCAGAACGCTGCTGGTCAATGGGTACAACCAAGCGCAGAAAGCTTTGCAGCCGCCGCATCCAACGCAGACTGGAGCAATGCAAAGGATTTCAATTTGGTCATCACCAACGCTACTGGGGAAGGCGCTTGGCCAATCACAGCCACAAACTTTATATTGATGCCCAAGCAAACTAAGGATGCAGCGCAAAGAAAAGCCACTCTAGACTTCTTCAAGTGGTGCTTTGAAAATGGGCAGAAACAAGCCAATGAATTACACTACGTGCCATTGCCACCAAATCTGGTGAAGCAAATCGAAGCTTATTGGGCAAGCGAATTCAAGTAATGTGTTACGCATCCACACGCATTAAGAATTTTGCTTGGTACGTTATCCGTACAGCGTAACAGCTATGGCGCATCTCACTCCTCCAAGCCACAGGTAACACACCGATCTGCAATGACTTCGACTCTCATTCCAAAGGAGACTTCTACTCCTGGTGGACGTGATCTGCGCGATGCAAGAGCCGATTATTTTTTTAAGCTATTGCTGACCGCCGCTGTCGCCTTCGTTTTAATCGCTTTAGTCAGTGCAGCGCTATCTATGCTGTGGGGAGGACGCCAAGCACTGCAACTGCAAGGCGTCAGCTTTTTCTATAGCACGGAATGGAACCCCGTAGAAAACAAATACGGGGCATTGACGCCGATCTACGGCACCATCGTCACTGCACTGATTGCGATGCTGATCGCCATGCCCGTGAGCTTGGGGATCGCTTTTTTCCTCACCGAAGTCGCACCGCGTTGGCTTCGCACACCCATTGGCACTGCAATCGAGTTATTGGCTGGTATCCCATCAATTATCTACGGCATGTGGGGCCTGTTTGTACTCGTACCGGTGATGACCGACTACATCACCCCGTTCCTTAATGATCACATCGGCACGCTGCCACTGATCGGCACGCTGTTTCAAGGACCACCGCTCGGAATCGGCACGCTGACCGCTGGCTTTGTGTTGGCAATCATGGTGATTCCCTTCATCTCCTCAATGATGCGCGAGGTGTTCCTGACTGTACCGACGCAACTGAAGGAGTCAGCATACGCACTGGGTTCAACCAAGTGGGAGGTGAGTTGGAACATTGTACTTCCCTACACTAGATCAGCAGTCATCGGTGGCATGTTTCTCGGCCTAGGCCGTGCACTCGGCGAAACCATGGCGGTCGCTTTCGTCATCGGCAACAGCGTACGTTTATCCCCTTCGTTGCTGACACCAGGAACCACAATTGCTGCACTGATTGCTAACGATTTCGGCGAGGCCACAGAAACTTACCGTTCGGCATTGCTCTTGCTCGGCTTCGTACTTTTTATCGTTACCTTCGCCGTATTGGTGATCGCTCGCCTCATGTTACTGCGTCTATCACGAAAGGAGGGCAACTGATGTCCACAGCATCGCAACATCTGTACAAGCGCCGCCGACTGATCAATGCTGCCGCCATCACGATCTCTTGTATCGCCGCACTGTTCGGCCTTTTCTTCCTTATTTGGATTTTGTGGACTCTCATCAGTAAAGGACTCCCCGGGATCGATCTAGATTTATTCACTAAAATAACACCGCCACCCATGCAGAAAGGTGGCCTAGCTAATGCGTTCTTAGGTAGTGCAATCATGTGCCTGCTTGCAATCGTCATCGGTACACCTGTAGGCATCGCTGCCGGCACTTGGTTGGCTGAATATGGCAACACATCCCAAACAAGCACAGTCGTTCGCTTCGTAAACGACATCCTACTGTCAGCGCCATCCATCGTGCTCGGCCTGTTTGTCTACACTCTCTACGTGATGCACACCGGCGGGCACTTCTCCGCATTTTCTGGTGCCCTGGCACTAGTTTTCATCGTACTTCCGATCGTCGTACGCACCACCGATGAGATGCTGCGTTTGGTACCAGGACAAATGCGTGAAGCAGCACTATCACTAGGTATCCCACAATGGAAGATGATCACACAAGTGTTATACCGCAGCGCATCGGCCGGCATTCTCACTGGCATTCTGCTAGCACTGGCACGTATCAGTGGTGAAACCGCACCTCTACTCTTTACAGCCTTTGGCAATCAATATTGGAGCAGCAATATCTTCCAGCCCATTGCCTCGTTGCCCCTGGTGATGAACCAATTCGCCAGCAGCCCATACAAATCCTGGCAATTATTGGCATGGTCTGGTGCATTGGTACTCACGGTATTCGTTCTTCTGGTTAGCCTGGGTGCACGTGCACTATTGCTGCGCAACAAGATACCCAACACATGAATTTTTCTCGAGCACCTTTCATGAATGACCTCCACAACGCATTGCCGATACAACGCATTGCCATCACGGCCTCTGCAAATGCGCCACTTACGACAACCCCAGTCAAAATTGCTACACGTAACCTTGAGTTCTACTACGGTACGTTCCAGGCACTAAAGCAAATTAATTTGGAAATTCCTGAAAAGCGTGTAACTGCCCTGATTGGCCCATCAGGATGTGGGAAGTCGACGCTACTACGCATTTTCAACCGGATCTATGCGCTATATCCAAAACTGGAGGCACGCGGCGAGGTGTTCTTAGACGGCGAAAATATCCTATCGCCGAAATACTCGATAAACCGGCTGCGCAGCAAGGTAGGCATGGTGTTTCAAAAACCTGTGCCATTCCCCATGACAATTTATGAGAATGTTGCCTACGGCATCCGTCACCATGAGGTGATGTGCAAAAGTCAAATGAATGACCGCGTCGAGCAAGCATTACAACAAAGTGCTTTGTGGGAAGAGGTCAAGGACAAGTTGAATCAAAATGCACTGGGCCTGTCCGGGGGCCAACAACAACGGCTATGCATCGCACGCGCAGTCGCACTAACACCATCGGTACTACTGCTTGATGAACCGACTTCAGCATTAGACCCGATCTCAACCAGTCGCATAGAACAGCTGATTGAGGAACTAAAAACCAAATACACCATCGTGATCGTCACCCACAACATGCAACAAGCTGCGCGCGTATCCGATTACACTGGCTTCATGTATCTAGGCGACCTGATCGAGCACGACCGCACCGAAACCATCTTTTCACGGCCATCCAAACAACAGACCGAAGACTACATCACTGGTCGATTCGGCTAACCACCACAGACGCACATATGAACAGCTCGTACAACCACCATATCGTGAAAAGCTACGACGACGAATTGAACAGATTGGTCACCGAAATCATACGCATGGGTGAAATCGCAGTCGCGCAACTTGAGGCTGCACTAGACGTGGTCGAGCGTCGAGACGATAAGGCAGCAGATCGCATCGTCATGAACGACGAAGCAATCGATGCACTCGAACAATCAATCAGTCACGAGGTGATGCGCTTGGCTCTACGCGGCCCGATGGCCCGCGACCTACGAGAAATCCTCGCTGGTCTGCGTATCCCCGCTGATATTGAACGTATTGGCGACTACGCTGCCAACGTCGCTAAACGCTCAATTGCACTCAACACCATGCCTCCTTTACCCCAGACTGCTAGCCTACGCGCTCTTGGCCAGCTTTCTGCACAAGCGGTACGGAACTCCTTGCTGTCCTACAGCAATAAAGATGAGCAAATCGCAACAAAGGTACGCGAGAATGACGCCCGTTTGGACGCTCAATACACGGCATTGTTCCGAGAGCTACTCACCTACATGATGGAAGATACACGTAACATCACTCCATGCATCCATCTACTGTTCATGGCCAAGAATTTGGAGCGAATCGGCGACCACGCGACCAATATCGCGGAAAACGTCTTGTTTCTTCTCAACGGTGAACAAATGCTCCCACCACGGGAAAAGTGCGATAACACCAGCAACGTAAACCTAGATTGCATTTTAGATTAAAGAATGAGCTATCAACTAGAGTTTTAACGCGTTATTTCGCAAACATCCTCGTTTCATAACATCAAAGAGCTTGTGAGAAAAGCACGACATGACATGATGATTACCTTCAATCAATAAGGTAACCAGCTAATCTGATCGCAATCCTCATTTTCATCGGTTATATCTCTCAGCAACCTCAGGTGCTCCAACCTGATCGAATGCTGTCCTGCTAGGCTATCGTGATGAACCAATCCATCACACCACCTACACACCCGCCAATGTCCCAACGCTTCCGCGGCTATCTGCCTGTAGTGGTCGACGTTGAAACGGGAGGCTTTAACTGGAACCACCACGCCCTGCTAGAGATCGCCTGTATCCCCATTGAAATGGACGATACTGGAAGGCTCTACCCCGGAGAAGTCACGAGCACCCATGTCATTCCAGCACCTGGTACCGACATCGATCCCAAATCACTGGAAGTCACTGGGATCATACTCGATCATCCGTTTCGCTTCGCCAAGGAAGAAAAGCTAGCGTTGGAACATATATTCACATCAGTGCGCGCCACAATGAAGAAATACAAATGCCAGCGTGCAATCTTGGTAGGACACAATGCGCATTTTGACCTCAATTTCCTCAACGCAGCAGTAACGCGAACCGCATACAAACGAAATCCATTTCATCAATTCAGCGTATTTGACACTGTCACTCTAGCAGGCATGGCCTACGGTCAAACCGTATTAGCACGTGCAGTACAAGCCGCCGGCTTGGATTGGAACGCAGCTGACGCACACAGCGCTGTCTACGATGCTGAAAAAACAGCTCAGCTATTCTGCACAATCACCAACATATGGCCATTAGTGGTTGCTGGATGATTTCTTTTTCCTCTCCTACCTACCTTCTGTATATCTTCAGACTAATACACCAACACAACAAAACACTCACTTAGACACGCCCTCATTCCTGGCAGTAAAAATCACAATGCCTACGTGGATGATTCCATCCACGATAGCGCAAGAAATATGAAAAGCACCCTTTAAAAAATATTTACTGCTCGTTCTTTATTCTTAGGTATTCCTTCATAAAAAATAGTCGTTTGATTCCAACCTCAAAGCGGCAATCAAAGAAAAGCATTGTGCATCTTGATCACCTTAACACTCACAAATAGTGCAGCACCATTATTGATGGTAATAAATCATACATACTTAATCTGTTTCTATTAACTAATGTATATAAATAAGTGCTGCCATCAATTCTAAAATGATGCAACCTCCCATTAACGTGCATACGCCACACTCCAGCGCACAATTGGCACTGCTGCCGCCCAAACACCTCAATCAATTAGAATCCCATGGCATGGAATCTCGACTGTTCAATACACCACCAAAAAAAGCGTTAGGCCAACACTTTCTTGTTGACCGTTACTACATCGACCGCATCATCCATGTCATCAACCCTCAGCCCAACGACCACATCGTCGAAATCGGCCCCGGTCAGGGGGCAATCACCCTGCCACTGCTGAAATGCTGCGGCTCCCTGACCGCAATTGAGTTAGACCGCGACCTGATCGCTCCGCTGACCGCTGCTGCTACGCCTATAGGCAAGCTAGACATCATCCACCGCGACGTACTCACAGTAGACCTCTCCATCCTAGCCAAACAAGGAAATAAAAAATTACGCCTGGTCGGCAACCTCCCCTACAACATCTCCTCGCCGATCCTTTTCCATGTACTCCAGCAAGCTGCAATCATCGCCGACATGCACTTCATGTTGCAGAAAGAAGTCGTCGACCGCATGGCAGCACCTCCAGGTAGCAAGGTCTACGGTCGGCTCAGTGTCATGCTACAGGCTTGGTGTGAGGTCACAACCATGTTCGTCGTGCCGCCTGAGGCCTTCCAACCACCACCGAAGGTAAACTCAGCAATCACCAGACTCGTGCCACGCGATCCAACAACAATCCGTATTGCTGATACAAAGCGTTTCAGCGACATCGTGCGTGCCGCATTTGGTCAACGTCGCAAGACACTGCGTAATTCCCTAGCCGACATATGCACACCGGCTCACTTCGAACATGCCGGGATACACACTAACGCACGTGCCGAACAACTGGAAGTCACCGAATTCATCGCACTCGCCAATGCCAAGAACACTTAAACGGCATTCATACGCTACTTTGCTTACACTGCACACATGGAAAACAATCCCAATTCAAAGATTGAGGTCGCTGTCTCGTCCCGCTTCCTCGACCAGCAATCTAATCGTAATGAAGGCCGCTACGTCTTCGCCTACACCATCCGGATCTACAATGCTGGAAATGTCCCTGCACGACTGATCGCGCGCCACTGGCAGATTACCGATGCAAACGGCAAAGTCGAATACGTCACTGGTGAAGGAGTCATTGGAGAACAACCACGGCTGCGTCCCGGCGAAGAATTTCGCTACACCTCTGGGGTCGTGTTGGGAACCGAACAGGGCCAGATGCAAGGACATTACGACATGATGGCCGATGACGGTACCGAATTCACCGCCACAATCTCCCCATTCGTACTCAGTGTGCCGCGAACACTACACTGACGGAGGCGCAATAGATGAGCATCTGGGCCATCGGCGACCTGCAAGGCTGCTACGACGCCACCCAACGTTTGCTAGAAAATATCCGCTTCGACCCTTCACAGGATACGTTGTGGTTTTGCGGCGACTTAGTCAATCGCGGCGGTCAATCGTTGGAAACGCTACGCTTAGTGCATTCACTCCGCAGCCACAGCGTCGTCGTACTGGGTAACCACGATCTTTCCCTATTAGCAGTTACCGTACGCAGCGAAGAAGAACAACGCAAGGTCAATCCCGATCTGCTACGCATCATCACCGCTGAAGATCGCGACGAAATACTGACCTGGCTACGCATGCAAAAACTGATCCATGTTGATCGCACCATCGGCTGGATGATGGTGCATGCAGGATTAGCGCCGAAGTGGACAACTCAGATGGCAGAGAAGCTAGCACACGAGGTAGAACAGCAACTACACGGCACCGACTACCGTAAGCTACTGCACAGTATGTATGGCGACAAACCGGAATGGTCGCCAGCGCTAAGCGGCTGCAACCGCAGCCGTGCAATCATCAACGTGCTAACACGCATGCGCTACTGCACTCCACGCGGGCGAATCTCTACCGAAGACAAAGGAACACCAGGGACGCAAACTCAAGGTATGTATCCGTGGTTTGAAGTCCCAGGCAGGGTTGAACGTGATCTGAAGATCGTCTGCGGCCATTGGTCGACGCTAGGATTGACCATCACTCAAGGTATCCACGCAATCGACACTGGTGCAGTCTGGGGCGGAAAACTCACTGCATTACAGATCGACACCGACGAATTACGCCTAGCACAGGTACACGGCCTGTCAATCGAACATCCGCGACACACGCACACACCGCGTCGAAAAGCAAAAAAGCGCCCCAAACGCTCCCCAAAGTAGTGGACGAACATCACTTATTTCTATAACCCAAGTGGTATGTTGCCAAGACAAGACAAAAACTCGTAAAAATGAGCGGCTTGTCGATGAAGCATCCACCAAATAACCTCTTTCCACTAATACGACGATGGCGATTTATCACTGATCGTTCAGTAGAAAAAATCATTGCAAAATACCAATGGTAAATCGCTCCACCGATGACACCTTTGCCTGAATGCCTCAGGTTAGATAGATCACAACGAATAGAGATTTTTTCTTCTAAGATTAATTTTAAAAATTATCTCTATAGCATTCTTGAGTAAAAATTTATTCTAGAATCAACAAAAATTGAATTTTAATTTCAATTTTCCATAAACTCCAGAAACACAATCAATATGACGATATAAAAATAAAAGCCATTAAAAATCTCCGCAATAACAATTCACACCGAATTAAAATTAACCATACAAATTGATCCTATAAATTCTTTCTTCTATAAAAATATTTTTTGAGACAGTTGTCTTACCATTTATTTAGAAATTGCATGAATATTTATAACTCATTCAAATGAGTCTAATCATCATGGGTTACTCAAAAAATAAACTAATGCTTCCTGTCCTTCGCACACTTATTTTGACAAGCGTTCTTTCCCCTACTGTCGTAGCAGCTTGGCCTCAACGTGGTACGTTGATTGAGAGCAAAGTTCTTGCTACCTATAAAAGGGATACGATTGCTGCCTTTCTACCTAATGACCCTCCATCCGAACAACCTAAATGCGATGTCCAGGTCGTCAAGCTGACTTATGCAACAGTTGGTGTACGCAGAGAAAATGCGACGGCGACAGGGGTCCTACTCATTCCAGACGGCCCAGACTGCCCGCGTCCTTATCCTATCCTCACCTGGGGACCATCCACTAGCGCGCAGCGTCATGTTGGGCAGGATAAGACTATTGTTAACGCTAACGGCAATACTCCATTAGTGACGCGTTTGGCGAGCCAGGGCTATGTGCTTGTTAGCCCTGATTATCTTGGATTAGGTGACTCTGACTACCCTTTCCATCCTTATTTACATCTGTTTACAGAAGTCAGTTCTACCATTGACGCGGTTCGTGCGGCCCGTGATGTGCTGTGGCATTCAAATACGCCGTTGTCGAACAAAGTGATGCTGTCTGGCTTTTCCCAAGGTGGGCAGGCTGCATTAGCCGTGCAGCGTGAGATTGAAGCGCATCAATCGCTATCTCAGGAATTTTCGCTTGTTGCCAGTGCGCCGATTTCTGGTCCGTATGCGCTTAGCCAAACAATCCTTGATAGTTGGAGTGGCCGGAACAAGGTTGGCGAAAACACGATCATCATCCCATTCGCAAGCTATCTCATCATTGGCATGCAGCGCACCTATCGCAATATCTACATCTCCCCACAGCAAGTGTTCCAAGAGCCTTGGGCGAGCAAAGTGGAGGCATTGTTTCCTGGAGATACGCAAATAAGTCTTAGTGATTTCCCTAAACCCGACCAAATCAAAACGTATTTCCAGCCTGCTTTCTATAACGATTTTCAAAATAATCCGCTAAATCCATTTCGCCGAGATCTGATACGTAACGATCTACTGACTTGGACACCACGTACTCCGACCTTGCTGTGCGGTTCTAGCAACGATTCCGTCGTACCACTGAAGAATGCCACCTCTGCAGTTGCATCTTTTAGTCAGCGTGGTAGTACACAGGTCTCTGTGTTGGACGTTGACAGTGGTAAGCCTAAAACCAATGATGGCCTGGCAGCACATTCGGCCAGTTTGGAGAGTTGTGCCATTGCGGTTCGTCACCAATTGCTCGATAAGCAACGTTAGTATTCTGAGCAGGGGGCCGAAATGCACAGGCCCCTTATGCTAACGCTTCTATAAACGTTGCAGCAGTACCTATCTCGGCGCAATGACCGAATTCATACCAAAGCACTACGCTTACCAAGGCATGACAACCATACTGAGCCTGACCACACGCATCAAACACGAGTTCATCCGTACCTGCGAGTAACCCAACTCCACAGTGAGAGGCAGTGCACCCAGATATCACAAAACATCAACACCCCCGACCCCAAGCCAAGTCATAAGCACGACACAAACGCTCAAAGTCCCTATACACTGCATCCACACTACGTTCCCCCCGTATTTTCAGCAATGAGCGCAGTAAGCGGGCTAAATTGTGCTCTCGCCACTTGGTCGCAGGAATACGTAGCGCACCACGATCGAAATCAATCAACCAGCACTGGCCAGCTTGGTCTAACAGAATGTTGTGAGCATTAAGATCCGCATGGTCCAGCCCCTCGCGATGAAAGCGCGAAATCATCCGCCCAATCTGCTCCCAATGTATCTCTTTGCTGTTCCCACGTACGCACATAGCAAGCGAAGACACTCCCTCCAGTCGCTCCATCAAGATCGCTGCTCGATATTGCACACCATGCCGCACGTAACAAGCAGCCAAGGGAGTTGGAACCGGCAACCCTCGCGAGATCAACTCACGCATCAAGCGGAACTCAAGGACACTTCGAGTACGGTGACCACCACACCAGAAGTAACGATCACGATTAAGCATAGCGATCATTCCGCCACGTCGGTACTGACGCAATACCGCATTCCCAAACGACGCCTCCACGAACCAAGCACTACCACGTCCTCCCTCAGATATCGGATGGGCTCGCTCCCCCCACCAAGCAGGCACAAATAGACCATACTCGACTTGCCGCATACGCTGGCAATCGAACAAAATAGCTCCTTCCCTGTGACCCTCGCAGAATGGCGTCAGGATTTCGTTGGCGTCAAATGCAACCATGCGTTCAAGTGTAACAATACGATGGAGCAAAGACCCTATTCTCTATGCCTGTTACGCTTATCAGCACTTGGAGACATCACTCACGTGTTACCGCTGGTGCGTACCCTGCAACGCGAACGACCCCAAGCACGGTTGCACTGGATCATTGATACCATGGGCAGCAAATTGATGGATGGACTTGATGGGATACACTTCCATGTCTACGACAAGCATACGGGCTTAAGAGGCATGCGCGCGCTACGTGCTGAACTCACACCATTAGGCCACTTCGATGCACTTTTGCACATGCAAGTGTCATTGCGTGCCAACCTCCTGTCAGCATTTGTGCCAGCGCAGCGTCGCATCGGCTACGACCACAATCGCTCCAAAGATTTGCATGGCTTATTCATCAATGAGCGCATCCCAGACAACCCCGGCATCCATGTGCTAGATGCGATCGGTAGCTTCTGCGAACCACTAGGCTTAGTACAGCGTGAAGTGCGCTGGGATCTGCCAGTGTCTGAGGAAGCACGGGCCTGGGCCTGGGCACAGTGGAACAATGATGGTCGACCAGTATTGATGATCTCCCCCTGCTCCAGTCACACCCATCGAAATTGGCAGGCAAAACGTTACGCAGCAGTCGCAGAACATGCCAGCGCCCAAGGCTGGCGGATCGTCCTATGTGGTGGCCGCAGCACCCTAGAACGACAGACAGCAGACACCATTTTGGCGCAGACTCAGGTACCACTACTGGATATGGTTGGCAAAGATACGCTCAAACAACTACCCGCCCTTCTTGAACGTGCCGACCTAGTCATGACCCCAGACTCTGGGCCGATGCATATCGCCAACGCATTAGGTAAAAAAGTATTGGGATTACATGCAGCAAGTAATCCACACCGCAGTGGCCCATATTCGGACTTACGTTACTGCGTGAATCGTTACGATGCGGCTGCACACAAATACCTAGGCAAACCAAGCAACATGCTGAAATGGGGGACCAAGATCGAGTCCAATGGAGTCATGGACTTGGTGACTGTTGAAGACGCCATCGCCGCATTCGAACGCTACCGCGCTGACTACGCACACCACTGAACAGCGAAGAGAAACATTCAAAGCGTCTCGGCTGATCGATAATCCTGATAGGACTTTTCCTCAACATAGGGGGAATCCAACGCGAGATTGATCTCCTTTTTAATCCGCGCACGCTCGTCATTCTCAAAATACACACTGCGCGCCAGATGAATGAACTGCTTATCGAAAGTCTGTGCCTTCTCCTTGAGCCGAATTTCATCCTCTATCCCCCACAATCGCTCATTGACCGCTTTCAACTCAGTGCGCAAACGTGGGATTTCACTGGAGGAAGTCGGGTATGCCATCCAAATCTTTTCCAGAGCTGAAAGCTCATTACGGACGTTAACCAGTTTCGCTACATCCGTGATCCTTTCAGACTTGATTTGCAGAATCGCAATCTTATCGAGCAACTCTCCGAAAGACATGGGTACGAAGATTCCTGACATAACAAGCACCAACAAAACTTAAGAGATGGAAGTATAATGCCAGCGGATTAAAATCGCATTACCAATACCTTGCTCTTCACCTTAATATACAAGCAAAAAATATAAAATACATCTCATCAACGCAGCATAGTAGGAAAATCAGATCAGAGCATTAAACGCATTATATTTCCATACCTATGTTCACCTCTAAGAATCCAACTGATTAAAGATCCATTCCTCTTTATAAAAGAGAAAAGGCATCAAGCAGTTTTTTCTTCAAATGCATATATATAATCCAAATAAAAAATAAGAAGGAAACTCATTTAAAAACAAGACAAACCCTCAAGAAGTCTTGTCATGAAACAATAGGTAGCATGAGTTATACAGTAACCAGATATTGATCATTCATCGATAATTTCAGAAAAAACCTATTAAAAATACAGCTTCAGCACATCATGAGGATGACCAAGTAGGTTCCTCGAAATGAATCTCAGTAAATCCATTATGTAAAAAATAAAACCACTGATGACTCAGTACACATATTTCACAAACATTAACTCCAGCACTGCCGTGCACAAACTCAAAGGCAGAAATCTAAACACTTTACAGACCACCATAAAGCCCAGGAATCACAGCATCAAATCGCATAACACCTACCGTGTTAGATGTATAAGTTTTACGCAATAACTGGCGGGAAGAGGGGGATTCGAACCCCCGAGGCGCTATAAACGCCTGCCTGATTTCGAGTCAGGTACATTCAACCACTCTGCCATCTTCCCGGCGATACATAGGCTATCGTACTTGGGTGCTAGTGACCCATCAAGCACATAAATAAGGGAGCGACATGTTGCCTGAATTACACATGATCGGCGATCATGCTTGGATCTGTTATCCACTACATTGCCATGCTTGAATCCGGCCACCTTTCACACCCTGGCCTAAGGCGCGATCTCAACGAAGACACCTACTATGGTGATGGCAAACTCAACCTATGGCTGGTCGCCGACGGGATTGGTGGTCATGATTGCGGCGAAATAGCAAGCGCTCTGGCACGCGAAGTGATCGTACGGGAAGTACGTGCAGGTAAGACACTCACCGAAGCAATTCACTTAGCGGATGAAGAAATCATCCATGCCTCAAAGCATCGCAACGACACCTTGCCGATGGGAACCACCGTCGTCGCAGTACGCGTGCATGGCACACACTTTGAAGTTGCTTGGGTTGGCGATAGCCGGGCTTACCTTTGGCACGATGGCCGCTTGATCCAACTAAACCAAGCCCACAACTCCATCCCTCCTCCTCAAGGTAGACTGAGCAATGAGAAAGTACATTCACGTAGCAATGTCATTACTCAAGCCCTAGGCATTACCGATCCTGCCCACTTGAATGTAGGCACGATAACAGGTGAGCTGACACCCGGTATGGAATTACTACTGTGCAGCGATGGATTGACTGAAGAAGTCACTGAGCGAGATATTGCCGCCACGCTCAAAAATAACGACTGTAGCGCCCAGGAATGCGTGGATACGCTGGTTGCTGCAGCACTTGATAATGGCGGCTCAGACAACATCACCGTGGTGCTAATTCGCTATCACTGACGTATGAAAGTCATCGGCTAGAGCCAGTACCCAAACAGATACCTCCAATTTCGACCAGTAACGACAAAAACCCAAACCTATATCGCATCCCACAGCACATGACCAGCGATCTTACGCAACTTGGCCAAACGCGCCTCATGCGCCTCCAGTTCGGATTGCGACGCCACCACACATGGACGTGTTAACAACACATCCGGCATAAATGCCACGCTAGCGGCATCGACACCACCACGGCTGCTCTCAGGCAATGCAAAACCAATTTCCTCTTGTCCAGAGGTCAACGCGATATAAACATCGGCCAATATCTGCGCGTCAAGTAATGCACCATGTAACTGACGGTGGGCGTTATCCACACCAAGACGCTTACATAATGCATCCAGTGAATTACGCTGACCCGGATAACGCTCCCGAGCCATCACCAAAGTGTCAAGCACGCTGGCACGATCTGTGATTTTCCCGTACTGCGAACCCAACCGCGATAACTCGTAATCAAGGAATCCCAGATCGAACGCCGCATTATGAATAATCAGTTCGGCACCATTGATATAAGCCAAAAACTTATCGGCAATCATGCTGAACTCTGGCTTGTCCGCTAGAAACTCCATCGTCAGCCCCGTTACCTCCTGGGCACCGGACTCAAACGACACATCAGGCTTGAGATAACGATGAAATTTGTCCCCACTGAGTCGGCGATCAAGCAGTTCGACCGCACCGATCTCCACAATGCGGTTCCCCTTGCTCCATTCCAGGCCAGTGGTCTCAGTATCAAGAACAATCTGACGCTTCTTATTCCTCATCGACTTGCTACCGTACTACGCTGCGCCATCGCTTGGCCGCGGGCCAATACATCAACCCGTTCATTATCCGAATCACCATTGTGAGCCTTGACCCAACACCATTCGATCATGTGCCGCTGCGTAGCAGCACACAACCGCTCCCATAGATCACGATTCTTGACCGGGTCACCGGCGGCAGTTTTCCAACCACGCCGTACCCAACCGGACATCCACTCAGTGATCCCTTGGCGGACATACTGCGAATCAGTATGAAGCTTGATCTGACAAGGCTCACTCAACCGCTCCAGAGCCATAATCGCAGCCATCAGCTCCATTCGATTATTGGTCGTATCAAGCTCACCACCAACCAACTCCTTCTCATTGTTTTTATAACGCAACAACACAGCCCAACCACCAGGACCAGGATTACCAAGACAAGAACCGTCCGTGTACGCGTTGATCAATTTCATAGATTCCAAAGGTTCAGAAAGCCAACAACGGACGCCGCAAGCCTACTCGGGCTGGAATCAAACCAGTCGGTACAACCATGCGCTTATCAGCTTCAAGCAGACACACAGCACGCCACGGAGCACGAATAACATCAGACGGCACACCACTTAGACGCCACGTTGGCCCAAGGTAGCGAACTGGCCGACGGCAATGCAAACCAGCATTTCGCAGTAATGCGCACCAACGCTCCGAACCCACCACAACCGGCCATTGCCGCAACCAGCGCAAACAATACGGACTCAACGGATTGAGCGCAAACAGATACAAAGATCCACCAGGTATCAATACACGTGCGCACTCCTCAAAAAATTCGACAACACTCTCAGAAACAACATGCTGCACCACAATCACACGCACACTTTCTGTAGGCAACGGCAATGGAAGCAGACAACGCACATCGCCTTTAAACCCACCATCGCACTGTATTAGATGCAATCCGCAGCCACTCAACACATTGGTTGATGGCACCTCTGTAGACACACTAAACCATAACCAAGGCTGGGACGATCGCTCACGCAACACATGAAAAACAAACGGATACTCAAACTGAATTAACAAACGCCCTGCCCCCGTTTCGAACCAGGATGAGAGACCCGTTTGACATGGAGGCAGAGCGGCAGGCATGGTCACATTCTATGCGACTGACTCCACTCCCCGCATTCGACAACAATTACATCTGGACATTGATTGCCCCTGACGGCCGAGCAATCATCGTTGATCCCGGACAAGCCTTGCCAATATTAGAAGCTCATTCCAAAGGACTCATCCCCACTGCAATCCTATTGACACACCACCACGCCGATCACATCGGCGGAGTGCCAGAACTGCTAGAACGCTGGCCAACACTTCCCGTCTATGCCCCACACGACACACGCATCGCACTGAATTACCACCGCATTGGCGAGGGAGATTCATTGAACATCCTTGGTATGCGATTCCAAGTTATCCACACCCCAGGGCATACTCACAGCCACTTAACCTTCATAGGTAACGATCTACTGTTCTGCGGTGACACACTATTCAGCCTAGGTTGTGGGCAGATCTTTGAAGGAACCCCCACACAGATGCTCGCATCATTGCAACGATTGGCTGCACTGCCCATACAAACCCGCGTATGCTGCGGTCACGAATACACATTGTCCAACGCTGCATTCGCACTGCACGTCGACCCCACCAACACCGCCTTACAAAAACGTCGACAACAAGCAAACGCCATGCGTCTCGCAGGCCTCCCCACATTGCCTATTTCACTCGAAAGCGAACTAAACACCAACCCATTCCTGCGTACGGCTGCACCTACCATCCATGCAGCAACAGCTACTCACCTGCAACGAACACCAATAGATGAAGTAGAAGTATTCGCTACGCTACGCCACTGGAAAAACAACTTCCCCATAAAAAACATCCCCTGATGTGCTTGTGCTGCTTGTGCTGCTTGTGCTGCTTGTGCTGCTTGTGCTGCTTGTGCTGCTTGTGCTGCTTGTGCTGCTTGTGCTGCTTGTGCTGTACAGAATTGAAAAACTTCAGGCCATACACCCTGGCTTGGACCTGTAACACCAACTGAATCATCACCCAAAGACCTGCAATCAAACACTAAGAACACATTAAGAAACAACAATAACGACGATGGAGATCCACCGTTGTGAATCTCTCCCATAGCATTCAGGAAAAACCAATTATCTTCATCAACGACGAATGGCACACATAACACACCCTTCGTTGTTCTGCATCCCACTTCTCTGATGACACCTTACTCATATAAAGAAAGAATGAATGAAAAGAAACGTCACGCTACTGCTTATAACAACCTTAACGATGATCTCGGTAGGAGTATTAGCAGGATGCAAAAAAGAAAATCATAGTTGGCAAGATCAACCTATCAAAAGCGTGAAATGGTTCAAGAAACATAACGCTGAACGCAAAGCCCAACTCGCCGCCTGTAGATCGAACCCAAGCAAACTGGCTATCACACCAAACTGTGCAAATGCCAGCGACGCAGACTAACTAATAACATGATTGGAAGAGATTAAGACACCATCTCATCCACACGCTGGCAAGTATGCATTCACCACCCTCTCTATTGACTGCACAGCCTAATATCATCATAAATAGTGCAATTAAATCGCACCTTTATATTATTTTCTTGTTAATTTTTGATGTAAAAAAAATAAAAATCTTTAAATATCATGACTGATCGTTATATCCATCAAGTGATTGATGCATTCAACGGTTATAAAACCGACATGGCAAACCCCATGAATTCATCGGACAACCCAGACCCCAAAAAAACACTTAGTCTCTTATTCACAACATATAAAGAAATGATCCTATGAAATAACAGGACGCAATTATCAAACAGAATTCATAACTAAATTATCAGCTTGCGCTTTAGCCTATTTCAGAAATACTGTCACAGTATTAAAGAAAAGACCTTGCAACCCAAACACCCGTAATTCAAAAATAATATTAATAAAATCAAAAACTTATCATAAAAAATGAACGATGCATTCAATCCAAAGGAAACGACCTTATTGACTCCGAATATCAAACATTTCTAAACACTCCCGATGAGACACCATAAAAAATTTAACGATAATTACATCTTCCTAAATACAACGACCTCTCAGATTCATATAAAAAGCGCATCTCAGTGCACCCACATGCTTTATATTTCGCTCATTTTTCCTATGCGAAATTTCGTTATTTATTCATGCCATATTTGAGAAATCATGCTCATATTAATATTTTCCGAATCGACTAGAATCACTTACTTGTTCAGACCTGCCTTAGGAAAACATCTGTATGGTAACTGTCTCGAACTCAAAATCCGCAACGCTATAAGGTGACACATGTCGATAGTCCTTTATGTCGGTGGAAGTAAGGATGGTGACAAAGGTGTTGTCCCATATGGTTTCAACAAAACCCGAACGATGACTAAAACAGGACCGGAAATATACGTACAGCGCACATTATCGCTCGCCAAAATTGGTACTGTCCGAGTCATGGCACTTGAGTCTCTTCAAGAAGATACAGTGATGGAACGTACCGCTGATCACTACGCAAGACGCGCAAGCTGAACCCAGGAGAGCGTCGTCACCTCCTCCCATCCTAAATATAGTGGCGACGCTTTCCACGGTTTTCACAGCCTGATAAGGCTGCGACAATGCTGAATTCCTGACAAACGGCTACCGCCGGATCCATGCAAAACAGCCTCCTCACCCAGCATATTGCTCAGATCATTGCCACTGAGATCTCCTCACAGCCCACCCAAGCACGCGCAGCCATCGCCTTGCTTGATGAAGGCGCAAGTGTCCCCTTCATCGCACGCTACCGTAAAGAAGCCACCGGCGGCCTGGATGACACCCAATTACGCACCCTCGAAACCCGATTAACCTACCTACGCGAACTGGAAGAACGCCGCTCAGCCATCCTCGCCAGCATCACCGAACAAGGCAAACTGAACGACCTCATACACGCCGAGATCCTCGCTGCCGACACCAAATCGCGTTTGGAGGACCTCTATCTCCCATACAAACCCAAGCGCCGCACCCGCGCACAGATCGCACGCGAAGCAGGCTTAGAACCATTAGCCGATAGCCTACTGACTGACCCCACACTGATTCCAGAGACCGTTGCCGCCAACTTTGTCGACCCTGAGAAAGGGATCACCGACATCAAAACCGCACTTGAAGGCGCACGTGCGATCCTGATAGAGCGCTGGGGAGAAGATGCCGCTCTGATCGGTGAACTACGTCAATGGCTCACCAACAATGGAGTGATTCATGCACGCCTCATCGACAACAAAGAAGACACTGGAGCCAAATACAGAGACTACTTCAACCATACCGAAGTGCTCTCCAAAATTCCCTCACACCGCCTGCTCGCATTGTTCCGCGCGCGCTCTGAAGAAATACTGCATTTAGACCTAGATCCCGGTAATGATGCTGACGCTGGCCATCAATACTGTGAAAGCATGGTCATGCAAGCCGCATGTGTCGCTGACCAAGGGCGCCCAGCGGATACATGGTTAATGACCGCCTGCCGCCTCACCTGGCGTGCCAAACTTCATATGCATTTGATGTTGGACCTCTTCAACCAAGCACGAGAAAAAGCCGAAGCAGAAGCAATCACTGTATTCAGCAATAACCTCAAAGATCTCCTGCTAGCCGCACCGGCTGGACCACGCATCGTTCTGGGGATTGATCCAGGCATCCGCACCGGCTGCAAAATCGCTATCGTCGACACCACCGGCAAACTGATCGCAACAGAAACAATCTACCCGCACGAGCCGCGGCGCGAGTGGGACAAATCACTACACACCCTAAAGACACTCTGCACCCAACATCACGTCACACTGATTGCCATTGGCAATGGCACCGCAAGCCGCGAGACCGACAAACTAGTAAGCGACCTGATCAAAGCGCATCCTGCATTGAAACTGCAAAAAATCGTTGTCAGCGAATCAGGAGCCTCCGTCTATTCTGCCTCCGAATCCGCCGCTAAAGAATTCCCCAACCTGGATGTCTCCTTACGCGGCGCCGTCTCAATTGCACGCCGCCTCCAAGATCCGCTAGCTGAACTAGTTAAAATCGACCCCAAAGCAATCGGAGTTGGGCAATACCAACACGACGTCGACCAATTTCACCTCGCCAAAGCCCTGGATGCACGTGTAGAAGACTGCGTCAATGCCGTTGGAGTCTATGTCAACACAGCATCCGCAGCATTGCTATCGCGCGTATCCGGCCTATCTGCGAGCGTCGCCGAAAACATCACTCGCTATCGCGACGAACACGGATCATTCAAACAACGCCAAGACCTGCTGAAAGTACCCAGACTCGGCGCAAAGACCTTTGAACAATGCGCCGGATTCCTTCGTATTGCTGACGGCAACCAACCTCTGGACGCATCTGCAGTACATCCAGAAGCCTACCCAGTCGTCGAACGCATTGTGCAAACCACAGGCAAACCAATCAAAGCATTGATTGGCGATAGCCACACCTTACGCATGCTCAAACCAGAACAATTCACTGACACGAACTTCGGAATACCAACCATCCGCGACATCATCAAAGAACTAGAAAAACCAGGCCGCGACCCACGTCCAGAATTCAAAGCTGTGCGATTTACAGAAGGCGTAGAAAACATCAAAGACCTCAAACCAGGCATGATCCTTGAAGGAGTCGTTAGCAACGTCGCCGCATTTGGTGCCTTCGTCGATATTGGAGTACACCAAGACGGATTAATTCACATATCAGCCCTAGCGGACCGCTTCGTCAAAGACCCACGTGACATTGTCAAAGCGGGCGACATTGTCAAAGTCAAAGTTTTGGAGATTGATGTACCGCGCAAACGTATCGCACTGACCTGCCGCCTCCATGAAGAAACACCACCAGAAACCCCAGCAGCGAATAGAACTGGGAATGAACGCGGCAGACCCAACCCCGTTGCAAAAAAACTCAAAGCCACACCAACCGAAAACGCACTCGCACAAGCCTTCGCACGTGCACGACTCAAATGAACGCACCCCGGGGCAACCCGACCCGGAAACATTCTCAGTCACATTAATATTACATCCACATACACTAAGCATTGTTTCCAAGAAAAACGCGAACTTGCGAAAATACGCCCCTTTTTGTCCTGCTCATCACTCTTGCACGGATACGCCCCATCTGAGGATAGCCTGAAGTTTTTTCAAACAGCAGCAACCTTACACCGGCAGCACTCACCAACAACATAATGGCGATCCACACAAATTCGCTTCTAGAAAGACAAACAGCATCATGACGTTTGTGATGTCATATATCACGCTGCACACCCCAAATAAAAAAACAACTTGGATATAAATCATTAAAACCAAAATAAACATCTAAGAAAACACAACATTAATAATATTTTTTATAGCGATACAACACCAATATATTAATCAAAAAATAATTGCCTCAAATGTTGATTCAACATAACGATCATTCGAATGTACGCATTAGCGGGCAACTCACACTCAATACATCATGAACACATGATCGATAATGCTAACCGACTCCCTCACGAACGACAGCTAGTGAGCACATCCCCCCTCATCAACCATCTCACAGCGCAATAGCAAACCACTCAAAGGCGCTATTGGACAGCCCACATTGTCACAGCACATTTACTGTCATCATCAGCCACCATAATTAGCCAACCATCACATTAATTAATATTCAATCAAAGACACCTCATTACTGCTAATGAAGCGTTTTATTAGTGTTGGATAACCAAGCGACATCACGCACACGACATCGCGACAATTTGTCAGCAGCATAGTACCGAACTGACTCAATTTATTTCTCTACATTGACAACTTCCCCCGAGTTCCCCATGCAAGACCAGATCATTGATGCCCTTCATCGTCAGGCACATGCCGAAGCATTGAGCCTAGCCCGCGCATGGTGCGCCTCTGCACCTGGTGAGGCACAAGCTCAACGCTGGCTCGCGGCTGCCCTGCAACAATATGGTGAACACAAAGCAGCACTTACTGCCAGCGAAGCCGCACTGGCGCTCGCACCAGAACTACCAGAACTGCATCTACAACACGGACTCCTATTACTTGCACAACACGACCTATCTGGCGCCGACGCAGCACTCTCCCGCAGTACCCGCTTAGATCCAAACCAATTCAATACTTATGTCATGCAAGCACACTTGGCAATCGCACGCGGCGCACTGGACGAAGCCGAGCAACTCAGCCGCACCGCCGCACGCATCATTTCGGATCATCCGCAACTACTGGCCGTGAACGCCACAATCACACTGCATCGCGGACAAGTGGACCAGGCACTGGCCATGCTCTCGCAAGCCGTCGAACTGCTTCCTGAGGAACCAGCCGTCTTATTCTCCCTTGGCTTCGCCTATCTCCAGAAAGGACATATTGCATTCGCCGAACGCGCCTTCCAACGCGTTATCGAACTGAACCCTCACGTCATCCCAGTCCGCGCACTGATCGCCCAACTTGCACAACGCCAAGGCAGACTTGATGACGCCCTCCGTATCCTTGAAGAAGCCTTATCTTTACCTGAGGGCGACACACCAGCCCTACACCGACTCACCGGTGAATTTGAGCTCATGGCCGGAAACCCAGATCGAGCATTGCCCCACCTACGTCAAGTACTGGCAACCTGGCCAGAAGATCCACGCACCCTGGAAGCACTCCTAACTGCCTGGAAACAATTAGATATGGACGATGACGCCCGCGTCACCCTGGACGCAGCCTTAGACATCAAAAAGCGTAACCATGATCTATGGCTGGCCCGACTGTCCGTGGCCCCCGTCGGGAGCGACGAGGCACGCATTGTCATCGAACGTTGGCTATCGGCCATGCCAGAACATCTTCCGGCACTAGAAACACTGATGAGCCTACACGACATACAAAATAATCCTGAAGCCGCCGAAACCGTGGCACGGCAAATCGTGGCAATCGAACCAGGTCGGCTCAGCGGTGAACAGCGCATTGTGGAAGCACTACTACAACGCGACCCACCAGCCGCAGTAGCCTGTTTACAACAACTCATTGAAAGCGTCCCCGAACATGAACGCACCATACTCCGGCCCTGGCTCGGCCTCGTCCAAGATCGTGCTGGCCAGTTCGAAGCAGCCCTAGCAACCTGGCTGCAATTCCAAGCCGAGCAAGCCAAATACCGGCTCCCACTCCGACCACAAACCTGGACTAACTCCAAACAATGGCCCGATTTAGCAGCGATCCCAGCCGAGACATTGGCACGCCCACTGCTGATATGGGGGCCTCCAGGCAGCCACGTCGAACGCGTCACCATGATGATGGCCTGGGCCAGCAGCCTGCTGTGTGCTGACCGCTATAGCGAGACACCACCGGCAGATCCACTACAACGCTACGAAACAGTCTCGGAACTAACATCCGGCACATTAGCGCCACAGGCCTTGATTGATGCATGGCGGCAACAGCTCCCCGCACGCGGCATCGAAGACGGCAACGTGATCGATTGGTTACTCTGGTGGGACAACAGCCTACTCACAGCACTGCGTCCCCACTTACCCGAAGGCCGACTCATCATTGTGCTACGGGACCCACGCGACATGCTGCTAGATTGGATCGCCTACGGCTCACCGATACCACTGGCACTAGACTCCCTACAACACGCTGCAAACTGGCTAGGAGACATCCTGAATCAAATCGCCACCCTGCACGAACTTGACCTGTATCCACACCACCTCATCCGCCTGGATGGCATTGAAGACAATCCACAGGCATTGGCCACCACCCTGGAAAACATCTTCGGCGACCCGTTTCCGATACCCCCATCATTGGAAGCACCACGCCTGCCCGCTGGCCGCTGGCGCGACTACCGTGAAGTACTCAGCAGCGCATTCGATGCTGTTCTCTTAGCCGCCATGCGCCTGGGTTATCCCTTTGACTGAAGAGCACACCGCAAGCGTTAAGATGTCTTCTCATATTGCTTCCCAGAGGGCCCTACACGGACCTGCTGAGACTGACCACGGAAACATCACATGCATTTAATCAGTAACGACTTCAAAAATGGCCAACCCATCCCGGTTGAATGCGCTGCTGGCCAAACTGACGGCTTTGCCCCCAACCGTAACCCGCACCTAGCATGGGACAACGTTCCAGAAAACACCCGTTCCTTCGCACTGCTGTGTATAGATCCAGACGTACCGAGCATTCCAGAAACTATCGGTCGTACCGATATGGAAATCCCAGTGACACAACCACGTATTGACTTCGTGCATTGGGTCATGACTGACATCTCTACCGACCTACGTATGATTGCCCACGGCAGTTGCAGCGATGGCTTTGTGGTAGGCGGCAAGACCATGCCACCTGGGCCAGCAGGCACACACCAGGGCTTGAACGACTACACGAAATTCTTTGCCAACACCCCTGAAATGGCCGGTGATTATTATGGCTATGACGGCCCGTACCCACCGTTCAACGACCTGCGCATACACCGCTACCTCTTCCGTCTGTTCGCACTTGACCTGGAACACTTGCCCCTTCACAAACGCTTTGACGGCCCCACACTCCTGCGCACGATACAGGGCCACGTATTGACCGAAGCCACCCTATACGGGACCTACACCCTCAACCCCAAGGCCCAAGAATAATGCAGCGCTACCTTCCAGCAAGCATGCAATCCAACCCGCCTAATGAAAGTTCACAGCGCAAACATCGTACAAAACGTTCACACGCTGCCGACATTCGCAGTAACCCCATTCTGCTGCAACAATCAAAGGCGTAAAATCGCCCCTCCTACTTACCTACACACTGTCTCGGAGCGAACACGCATGGGCCTGGAACTGGTCAACGCCGGCAACAACCTACCGGAAGAAATCAACGTCATCATCGAGATCCCCAAAGACTCCGAGCCAGTTAAATACGAAGTAGACAAAGCCAGCGGTGCAATTTTCGTTGACCGCATTCTCTCCACCCCCATGCGCTACCCCTGCAACTACGGCTACGTACCCAACACACTATGCGGCGACGGTGACCCAGTCGATGTGATGGTCGTACTGCCACTACCACTGGTCCCCGGGTCTGTCGTCCGCTGCCGTCCTGTCGGTGTGCTGCAAATGAAAGACGAAGCCGGAAATGATGAAAAATTGCTGGCAGTGCCCGTAAGCAAAATTTTCTCCGGCTACTCACATATCGAAGACATCAATCAAGTCTCCGCGCACTGGCTGGAACGTATCGGCCACTTCTTCGAACATTACAAAGATTTAGAGGAAGGAAAATGGGTCGAGATTGATGGTTGGGGCAACGCGACCACCGCCAAACAGATCCTAACCAATGCAGTACAACGCTACAAAGACACTCTGCCCTGATTACACGCAACAAGGATCCGTACATACCGGGCAACCTACAGCCTCAAAGGCTGCTTCAATACATGGATTGCGTTTTAGTCTTGCCCTCTCTTCAGATCATCAAGCGGCACCGTGATAACGGTGTATGGAGCCATCCCGAACCCAGCCTACGGGATCCGGGATGAATCCATCCGCATGTTTTTCCCTTGCACCACTACAAACAGCGCAAGGCAAACGACAAGCATCAGATCACCGCCACTAAAAACATCAATACATCTCATACGAGTTCTGCAATGCCATAACCATCAGCAAAGCACCGCACATCTGTGCTACTGGAAACGCATGCAGCATCTGCATCGCCTCTCCACATCTCAAAACAAGCACATCAGTAACGACCCTGTATTCATCTCACTTCGTCTATCGGCCCATCTAGCGCAACAGTGACTCATGACCCAATCAGTCATACGAACCTCAGCCCAAAACCACTTGCATTCGAGACCACATCGCGTTCCCCAACACTGGCATATACCGCGTTCAGTCACATCAAAGACAACAGTGACGCCAACTTTTTGCCCTCAAAAAACGAGCAACCGCCAACCCAAAAGCCCAACGACTCCCACTCTGAAACCGATACATACCAAACAATGACACCAGATTAATTCTCACCCTCACATAAAAAAGAAAAAGCAACCCTTACAGCGCGGACACCAAGTACCGCCTGCCGCACTGAGAGATGCATCATCAATAACGATCAAAACAACAATGCTGACATCTTGCGGCGATAACGCCCCACCAACTCTTTGTCTTCGATCAAATAAAACGCATCAATCAACGCTTTACGTGGCAACCCATCCTTGAAGTCGCGATTCTGGCGCAGCATCTCCAAAAAATGCTCCAACGCCGCCTCACACTGCCCATCAAGCAATAAATGCACCCCAAGCAAGTGACGTTGATCAAAATCCGATGCGTCCGCCGCACACGCCCCCTGGAGCACATCCAGACTAGGCGCACCATTCAATACCTCAATAAAACGGAGCCACGCCTTAGCCCGTAACATCCGATCATCTGTAGCCAGTTTCGCAGGCAACGCATCAATGAGACCCGCCGCCTCATCAGCGCCATTCGTCTTCAGCAACGCCAACGCAAGATCAAGCTTCAGATCATTATTCTCTGGCTCAGCAACCAGTGCCTGACGCAACCGTTCAACCTCAGCCTCTGGATCCAATGGAATGGCGGGCGTGTCCTCTCTGAACGCAGCGGACCGAGCGGGAAGAATCCCATGTTTCGTCAAAAACTCACGCACCTGAGTTTCAGGCTTGGCACCTGGAAAACCATCGACCAATTGCCCATCCTTGACCAGATACACCATTGGAACCGAGCGGACCTGCAACGCCGCAGCCACTTGCTGCTCCTGATCCACATTGATCTTCGCCAGCTCAAACCCACCACGATATTCGGCGACCAACTTCTCCAAAATCGGAATCAGCGAGCGGCACGGAGCACACCAAGGCGCCCAAAAATCGACCAATACAGGAGTCTCTAAAGACCTCTTCAACACTGCGGTCTCAAAATCCGCATCAGTCACATCAAATACATGGGATTTATCGGACATAACCAAAGACTCTTCTATCAATTGATGATGATGAATTAATGGTGACACATCAGACCGATACAAGGTCAGAGGTTCACCTGATGACGGACACACACGACAATCCAATTTCGGCGCGCTGCTAATACAGCGCAGACACCAGAGGAAAAACCATGCATCTTGAAACAATCTGGCGGAGCACAGGCACGATAGCAGCAGCCCTCTTCACCGCATCGGTCACCGGCTTCGCACTCGCACTGCCAGGGTACCAACACCTGCTACATCCAGTCGCCCTACTCGGCGCACCAGGCATCCCCAACGCGAATGCATTCAACCTATTCGGATTTCTCCTCCCCGGTTTACTCGCAGCAGTCCTGGCAACCTACCTGATGACACGCCCAATGCAACATGCCAGTTGGGCGTTGCGCATCGGCATACAACTGGTGATGCTCTCAGGACTGGCTTTTGCTGCGATGGGAATCCTCCCACTGGACATAGGCGAACTAGAGGGACGTACCACCCAATACCA